>NZ_ANNO01000125.1:0-7341 GCF_000409565.1 Pseudochrobactrum sp. AO18b | reverse complement strand
AAGCACCGGAATTTCCGGTGCTTTTTTATTTCAGAGGTGGGAGACGGTTATTCCCACTCCATTTCGCCCTTAATGACCTTGGCGCCAAGCTCAAGGCTGGATACACCGCCCAGATCAGGATAGCGCTTTTTCATAGCGGCAATCAGTTCTTCACTGTTTTTGGCTTTGGCCTGTTCTTCCTCAAAAGCTACAAGATAGTCTTTGGTGAAGGTAACTGCAGAAACATCAGTTTTTGAACCGGCGCTCATATGGGCAGGTACAACAATTTCAGGATTGCGTGCCGCAATGGCATCAAGGGTTTTGATCCATGCCTGACGCTGCTCTGCTTTTGGTGTGTCGGCAAGCCATACATGTTCACCGGCAGTGACCAGAACACCACCGAAAACAGCCTTCAGAGACGGTACCCAGAGGTAACGGCGGTTCCGCATATTCTCTGCATCAATGATCTCGATTTTCTTGCCTTCCAGATCCAGCTCTTTGACGTCTGAAGCCTCAGGCATCACCACATCAGCCAGCGTCTGCGGGCCGTTTTCTTTCAGCTGCGGACCCCAGACTTTCAGTTTACCTTCCACATTGCCTTTAATGGCTTCAACCGTCGCCGGTGCGGCAATCACTTTCGCATCAGGAAACGCGGTTTTGACTGGGCTGAGGCTGAAATAATAATCAGGGTCGCTCTGGCTCACATAGATTGTTGTCAGTGTTTTGCCGCTTTCCTTGATTTTTTCTGCGAGGGCTTTGCCGTCTGAAAGCGTAAAGCCGCCATCCAGCAGAATCGCTTCTTTTTCGCCGGTCAGCAGAACGGGTGTGCGGAGAAAGCCGTTTTCATCTGCCTGAAAGAATTGCCAGTTCAGTGCTTTATTTTCCTGCGCATGGGCAGAGGATACGGAGAGGGCGGAGGTTGCAAGTGTCGCGGCAACAGCCGCTGAGGTCAGAAACTGTGTTGCTGTTTTAAAGAATGTCATGGTCTTTTCCTTCACCGGAGGGATGATATCGGTGTTACGGAAATTAAGGAGCAAAGCGCCGCTGACAAGAAGGCATGTAAAAATCCGCAGGTTACTGCAAAGTAACCGGCTGCGGGCAAAAAGCGGAATTTCAAGGGTTTTCAGGTAATTCCGCTTTGTTTCATCACAGTGAACACAGTGTATATAGTGCTGTTGTTAGCGTTTCAGGCATTTGGCTGCGCGGGGCAGTCCTGCGCTATAGAGGCTTTGCATCGTGTAAAGCCAGCCTTTGCATTCTTCCAGCGAGGGGAAACAGCGATAGCGGCTGATCACCTCCGGATAGTCACTGCTGACAAAGGCGCTTTCGCCAAGCCCCTGAAAAATGCCGACAATAACACCGCTGCCACGCGGAGGCGGATTGCAGCGCTGCCCTGCATATTCACTGACATTTTTACGAACCGCGGCTTCCGCCTGCGGTGTTGAGATGGTGGTCAGAGCCAGAATGCTTAAAGCGGACACGCAAAGCCGTAGCCCGCTTTTGCTGAGGAAATTCAGAGACATGAATGGCATGGCTTAATCCTTTCCTGTTTTCGGAAGGCACGGCAGAGCAGAATTTTCTGCTCTGCGGCTTCATATCTTTATGCGCCTGTTACAGTCTGTCTGCAACCTTAAGCGCGAAAGCATAATTATAGGCGACTTCTTCCAGCTGCGAGAAACGCCCTGAAACACCGCCATGGCCTGCTTCCATATTGATTTTGAAAAGTACAGGATTGCCGCTGGTGGACTGATCGCGCAGTTTAGCAACCCATTTTGCTGCTTCCCAATAGGTAACACGCGGGTCGGTCAGACCTGCTGTTGCCAGTATCGGGGGATAATTTTGTGCCGATACATTGTCATAAGGGGAGTAGGACGCAATGGTACGGTAGTCCGTTTCCGATGCAATCGGATTGCCCCATTCCGGCCATTCCGGCGGGGTCAGCGGCAGGCTGTCATCCAGCATAGTATTCAGCACATCCACAAACGGCACGTCGGCAATTATCCCGCCAAAGGCTTCCGGTGCCATATTGGTGATAGCGCCCATCAGCATGCCGCCTGCCGAACCGCCATGGGCGATAATCCGGTCATGACGGGTGAAATTCTCTGCCACAAGATGTTTTGCTGCAGCAATGAAGTCAGTGAATGTATTGACCTTATGTTCCCGTTTGCCGTTTTCATACCAGGCGAAGCCTTTGTCTTTGCCGCCGCGAATATGGGCAATGGCATAGATAAAACCACGGTCAACCAGAGAGAGGCGTGTGGTCGAGAAACTTGCCGGAATGGAGCTGCCATAAGCGCCATAACCGTAGAGAAGACATGGAGCCGAGCCGTCCAGCGGTGTGTCTTTATGGGCGAGAATGGAAACCGGTACCAGTTCACCATCCGCTGCCGGTGCAAGGAGCCTGCGGGTGACATAATTTTCAATCACATGGCCGCTTGGCACTTCCTGCGTTTTCAGCAGCACGCGTTCGCGTGTGACCATATTATAATCAAAAAGCTGGCTCGGCGTGGTCATGGATGAATAGGAAAAACGGATCACATCCGTGTCATATTCAGCGCTGCCATGCAGACCAAGCGAATAGGCTTCCTCGTCAAAAGCAATAGCATGCTCTGTCCCGCTGCTGCGCTCACGGATAACAATGCGCGGCAGGCCATTATTACGCTCAAGCCAGACCAGATGATTTTTATACGCCCCAACATCCAGAATAATTGTGCCGGATTTCTCGGCAACGACTTCCGTCCAGTTTTGTTTTTGCGGGGCGCTGACCGGTGCGGACATAATCTTGAAGTCCTTTGCACCGTCAATATTGGTGAGAATATAGAAAACATCCCCGCCTTCTGTGAGGCTGTATTCAATGCCGGTTTCGCGCGCTGCCACGAGCTGTGGCTTTGCCAGCGGATTATTGGCCGGTATCAGCCAGACTTCAGAAGTTTCATGATCCTGAATATTGATGAAAACAAAGTCATTCAGTGAACTGCCGGAAACATTCATGAAGAAACCGGCGTCTTTTTCTTCATAGATCAGTGCATCCTGATCCTGCTTTGTGCCGGTACGGTGATAGAATAATTTGGCAGGGCGATGATTATCATCCATCTGCACATAGAAAACGCCCTGACTTGCTGCATCCCATACAGTTCCGCCTGCGGTGGATGTCAGCAAATCCGCGCTGTCTTCCAGTGTGGAGAGATCACGGATTTTGATGTCATAAAATTCGGAGCCTTTAGTGTCCGCAGACCATGCCAGTACTTTATGGTCAGGCGAATAGTCCAGTCCGCCAAGGCTGAAATAGGCAAGGGATGCTGCTTCCTTGTCGCCGTCGATCAGAATGGTTTTATCGCCGCCATCCCGCGGTGTTCTGAAATATTGCGGATGCTGCCCGCCGGTGACATAGGAAATACCATAGGCATAGGCTCCGTCTTTGACCGGCACACTGGAGTCATCTTCCTTGATGCGGCCTTTCATTTCCGAAAACAGTTGTTTTTGCAGCTCCTGCGTATCTGCCATCAAGGCTGACTGATAGGCGTTTTCAGCTTCAAGATGCGAACGGATTTGTGCATCCAGCAGGGAGGGATCACGCAGAACATCCTGCCAGTTGGCAGCACGCAACCAGTGATATTCATCATGGCGGACAATACCGTGGCGCGTGTCGCTGAACGCCTTCTTCTCAGTTGCTGGGGCGTTGTGCTTAGGGAATGAATGCTGGTTCATACTGTTTCCGGTATTGTTGCCAAGATGAGATGTAAAATTTGAGGCTGTCAGGCTTCAGTAAAATATAATGCTGTGCCGTTCATGCAGAAACGCAGTCCGGTTGGTGCTGGGCC
Source organism: Pseudochrobactrum sp. AO18b (assembly GCF_000409565.1). Lineage (NCBI taxonomy): Bacteria > Pseudomonadati > Pseudomonadota > Alphaproteobacteria > Hyphomicrobiales > Brucellaceae > Pseudochrobactrum > Pseudochrobactrum sp. AO18b. The sequence goes on along the minus strand of NZ_ANNO01000125.1, from coordinate 3,541 downwards.
GTCAGGAAATACATGGCCGAGATGAGCATCACAATCGGCGCAGCGTATTTCTGTACGGTTCATACCATAGGAATGATCCTCAAAAGCACTGACAGCTTCCGGTTCAGCCGGACGGGTAAAGCTCGGCCAGCCTGTTCCGGAATTGAATTTATCTTCGGAATTGTAGAGCAGACGGTCACAGCAGATACAGTGATATGTGCCGTGGAGTTTGAGATCAAAATCTGGGCTGGAAAATGCGCGCTCTGTGCCATGCTGGCGCGTGATCTTATATTGCTCCGGTGTGAGCTGCTCGCGCCATTCGGCATCGGTTTTCTGAACTTTAAGCGGGCGTTGAGGCATGTTTTTCTCGGACATGATGGTTCTCCGGCGGTTCAGCATACATTCGGAAAGTATAAGGCGTTTTCAAGCCGAATGTGCGTTATTCATAAAGGCAGGTCAAAAAGAGCAGGACTGATCTGGTTTAGTCAGGCCTGCCTGTGTTCAGAATAGTCATTTTTCCAATATATGGGGATATTAACCGCTTTTTAAAAGGTGAATATACAACCGTGTATTTTCAAAGGCATAATATGAACATACGCAGGCGTTTGATCTGCCCGTGCGGCGGATAATCTTATGAAAGCAGTTTTTTTGCAAAAATCCTTGTATAAAATATCCGGAGCCATGAATTGCCAGAAAAATGACTTAATATAGAAATACAGGATTTTTTGATAGAATAGCAAATATCCGCAAAATTGCTTCATATCGCAGTGTTTGCTGAGTTTTACTGTAGTTTGTTTCAAGAGGCGAAATTTCACGTTTTTGGTGAATTCGTTTGCTGAAGATAGTTTCAGAAGCATGTTTTTACATTGTACTATGTGTATAACAGGCTCCGATTGATAATCTTCAGATGAGAAGAGAAATAGTTTTCTGTTTTCGGCAGGTTCGCAGATATTAATTCTCGTGATCTTGAGTGTTGAAATTTAATTGTTTAGTCAAAAATTACAGCATCACTTAACAAAATCGTGAAATAAATTGACATTTTACAAATTTTACAGATATGAGAAGATGATTGCGGGTGGCAAGCTAAGGTTAAACTGGTTGATTGGTGAATGGATAGACTTCTCATGTATTTTCAGAGGGTTTCCAGTCAGCAATATTTATAGGTAAAGGAAGTATAATGGAACATCCAGAGACTGTGGTTTCTGCTGACGAACTGCTGCTCAGTCTTACAGCTGATGTTGTTGCCGCTTATGTCAGCAATAACTCAATACGTGCCGGTGAAGTGCCTGCATTGATCGCTGATGTTCATGCAGCATTTGCCCGTTCAGGTGTTCGTGAAGAAGTGGTTGCTGTGGTTGAAAAGCCTAAACCGGCAATCAGCCCGAAAAAATCAGTTCACGACGATTATATTATCTGCCTGGAAGACGGTAAGAAATTTAAATCGCTGAAGCGCCACCTGATGACCCATTATAATCTGACGCCGGAACAGTATCGTGAGAAGTGGGATCTGGATCCTAACTATCCGATGGTTGCTCCGAACTATGCTGCAGCCCGCTCGCAGCTTGCTAAGAAGATGGGTCTTGGTCGTAAGCGTAAAGCTGCCTGATCCGGCCTGTATCTCTTCAACGAGATATCAAGAGATAAACAACGGCGCGAAAGTGCCGTTGTTTTTTTATGTATTATCAAAGCAGTTGCAGCAGGCGTGTCTGGGCTTGTTTCAGCGCAATGTGCCGGTTGATATCGTAACTCCAGTGTTTATTCAGACCTTTCAGACGTTCTCTTTTGATAAGCCGCGTTAGTTTCGCTGCAATACTTGCTCTCTTTTCGGCCGGCGCATTTAAGGCTTGTTGCAAGTCGATGCCGCAGCTCAGCTGTAAGGCGACGGATTGCGCTGCATGAAGTGCATCTTCTTTACGGTTTTCCAGAAACAGCTGTTTTTCCTGTTGTAGAGTGGCTGACATTGTTAATCCCCTTCATCATGCAGGGGATTATGATGTTTTGCTGCTGGCGGGGGATAAGCAGATATTCTTAATTTTTAAATGTAGTATTGGTTATTTGAGTATTTTTATTATAATTAAATTTGATTGTTTGATAAAATGTTTTTATTGAATGGCTTATTTTTATGTATAGATTCTTTTTTAATATTTGTTATTTGAATTTAATTGTATATTTATATCTATAAACTCAAGTTTATCCCCGTATAAGGTTTTTATATTAAGGATATGTCGTCTGCGGAGGGCATATGTTGAACAATTTTCCAGATTTTTTATCCGGTCGCACGGATTCACTTGTTGTCTTGCATAATTTGCCGGAGTCATCGCGCCTGCATTGTTTATCCGGCGGGCAGGATATACATTCCATGCAGAATGATGTCGGCAACAAACGCATGACAGAGAATGCGCTGTATTTGGCTGATCTGATGCAAAGAAACAGCAGTGTAAAGAGCCAGCTGACAAGCAGGGAGCGGCAATTGCGTGCCTGGAAACTGTGCGGGGCTTTAATGGCGCTGTTGTCTGTTTTCTTTCAGGTATCCTTACACGATTTGCGCAGTCCCCAACGCGGCAATTGCCATATCGCCAGAATCCGGCAATTCGGTATGTATATCGCTCATACCATGTTCGGCCTGTCGATGTCTGAAGTGGCCTATGCATTTTGCCGTGAAAGAACCACGGTTAAACATGCCTGTCATTTGATTGAGGACATGCGGGAGAATGAAAAATTTGACCGCAGTGTCAGCTCGTTTGAATATCTCATTCGGGCGCTTTATCCGTGCGGGAGTGCAGGGGAATGAGCAAAACCATCACTTCATTTTCCCCGAAAGATCAGCAATCAGCTTTGCGGGTACTCAGATTTCTGCTGCGGTCAGCGGCAAGGTTCGAAGGTGAAGAAGGGCGTTGGTTCTTGACCAGTGATGAGGGCGGCACGATTACCTGTCACGAGCTGGTATTGCAGCATTTGCTGGAGGCCGGATTGGTGAAAGCTGAGCAGGACAAAATCACCTTGGAACTTGCAGGACGCGGTCTGCTGAAGACGTTAAAGAAGCCTGCTGAGACGGAACAGCCACAGGAACCTGTTATGCAGATAACCGGCGAAAGCACCCGGAACCGTACCGTTAATAATGCTGAATCCCCGCTGGCTTTGCTTTACCGGAAAAACAAGCAGACGGGGCGGCGTTTTTTGAGTGATGACGAGTTTCATGCCGGAGAGCGGTTGAGGGCTGATTTCACACGCGGGAATATGATGCCACGGATTTCGGCCAATTGGGATGCCAGTGTTGCCGGACGTGTCAGAGGGGAGCGGGGCGGTGCGGCCGAGTTGAGTGATTACGCATTGGATTGCCGGGATCGGGTGAATAAGGCACTCATCGCTGTAGGGCCGGAATTATCCGGTATATTGCTGGATATATGCTGTTTTCTCAAAGGTTTGGAATTGGTGGAGCGTGAGCGTTCATGGCCTGCGCGTTCGGCAAAGATGATGCTGAAAACAGCGCTCAGTATTTTGCACCGCCATTATAATGCAGGGCGGATGCCGGATAGTCATATGTCGCCGGCTGCCTATCACT
>NZ_ANNO01000124.1:0-18116 GCF_000409565.1 Pseudochrobactrum sp. AO18b | reverse complement strand
AAAACATGCGCATTGATGAGATCAGTGCGCATGTTTTGGTATATTATAGATGAGAGATATCAGGCAGCGTTTTGCAGGGCGCTTTGTGCGTCATTGCGCACACGCTGCACCATGGAGCGCAAGCCGTTGGAGCGCTGTGGTGTCAGATGCTCATCGAGGCCAAGGCTTTTCAGAACGCCTTCTGCATCAATTTTCAGAATGGAAGATGCGGTTTCGCCGGAATAAAGGGCAAGCAGGATCGCAACCAGACCGCGGACAATATGCGCATCGGAATCGCCCAGGAACTCCATAACCGGATCGGCTCCCTGACCTTTTTTGGTCAGCAGCCAGACCTGACTGACACAGCCCGGAACCTTATGATCCGCATCGCGGGCTTCTTCCGGATAAGGCTGCAAGTCACGTGCCAGTTCGATCACATAGCGATAGCGGTCTTCCCAGTCGTCAAGAAACTCAAAGTCCGACGCAATCGTGCTGATCTTTGAATTTGTCATAGGTCTCTCCGCATTAACTGAAGCATGCCGCGCAAGAACGAAAATTCGCTCCGCTTAAGGCATACAGATAAATATACATATGGCGCGGCTTATAGACCATTTTTATGGCAATTGGAAAGTTCCGGTTCTGACGATCGCAAGAACTATCCGGGACGCTGCGCAGGAACGGGAATTTTGAACGCGGGTGCCTGCTCTGTTGCAGGTGGGGCGGATGGCTCTTTGTTTTGTGGCGCACTACCGGATAGAACCTCTTTCGCACGGATCAAAGCCTGTTCACCGCTTTGCTGAATCGCTGCCTTTCCGGCAATACAAAGAGCGGGATTGCGCTCACAAAATGTACTGATTTCCTGCAAGGTTTTACCGGCCTGCAACCATTGCTCAACCAGATCAGGACTGGCCGTGGACGGAGCCTGTTGCTGCTTTTCTGAAGACAGATGATTTTGCTGTGTTTGTGCCTGTGGCGCTTGTGGTGGCTGTGTGTCTGTTGACTTGCCGGTCAGTCCGGGCATCAGCAGAAAAACCCCTCCCAGCCAGAAAATGCATTTAAGCAGAAATCTCATGATCTTTATTCCTGCCTGTTTGCACGGTCCTGTCGGGTTGCTGAGCGTGATAAATATATAAGTTCAAATTATTCATATAGTTATCAGTTGTTTCACCGGTTTCTTCTTAAGGCTTTCCGGTTGTTGAGACACAATGGTTAAAGCATGAGACATATTTCTGAAGATTCTGATAAAATGTTTTTAAGATTGTCTTGCCATGTGGCGGAGCCGGAAATATTCCGTTTACCATAGAGCCAAAAGCTGCCCCTTTTTCGCGGAAAAAAGACTTTCACGGGCATCGTAGATCGCGGTTTTATCTATTCCTTAAAGTCTGGGCGTCCATTCTGTCATTGTTCGGTGACTGTCTTTTCACTCCGGTGAAAGGAGACAGTTGAAGTGAGATTGTGTCAGAGTGAGTATGCTGCGTGTACGGCATTTATGCGAAAACAATGAAAATGATTAAAGGCGGTATGCATAATACCGTTGCGGATCATCACCTGTTGGCGCAGGAAAATGCAGAATTCCATGCTTCTGTTACCGCTGCTCAATCCCGTAAGTCCGACCATTTTTCAGCGTTTGATTTGCGCTGCGCATTGCTGTTGTTTCCGCTGTTTCTGGCAATGGCTTTTTACAGTATTTTCCCGACCGCTTCGGTCAATGCATTGCTGTTTACCGGCCTGTCCTTTACCGGCATATCCGTTCTTTTGCTGGCAGCGCAGGCATTTGGCATCCGCAACAGCCTGACAGGTCTTGTTGCTTTGTCATTCTATAGCGCGGTACTGGCTTTTACAGCCCTGTTTGCAGGTGCGGAGAATGGTCTGGTCTGGGCGATGGTTCTGGCATTGCCGCTTGAGATCTGGCTGGTAACCCGCCATCGTGCGGCGGCTGTTGCCGGTGGTCTGATCACTGTTGCCCTGATGGCAACATCGCTGACCAAAGGTATCAACACACAGCTGATGCTTCCGGCCGGTGTCTCAACGACTTTCCTGTTTATCTATGTCGGCGCCATTTTGCTGCGGGTAATGCGTTTGGCGCTGCCAGTTGCAACAGTCCTGCAGAATACAACATCTGCTCATACTGCCGACAGCGATCTGGAAACAGCGCTGGATGCTCTGGTTATCCGTCTTGATCAGGATGGTCATATCCGTACTTTGTCTGATCGTTGTATTGAACAATTTGGTGTTGATCGTGCAGTCCTGACCGGCACATTGCTTCTTGACCGCGTGCATGTGGCTGACCGCGTTCAATATCTCGCATTTCTGAATGGCCTGAAGCACGGCAATTCACCAATGAAACTCGGTGGCAAAACAGAGATTCGTCTGCGTTGCGTGGAAGCTGCTCAGGGCAATAAAAATGAACAGCCGAAAATCTATTTCAATATATTTGAAATGGAAGGGCAGGCAAAGGGCACGGCTCAGAATGAGCAGGAAGCCGGTTTCCTGATCGTTGCGCGCAATCTTGCTCAGCTCCAGGATACGCAGCAGCATATTGTTCAGCAGAATACGACGATTGAGAATCTCGAAACCTCGCGCGGACGTTTGCTCGGTGCCGTCAGCCATGAGTTGCGCACGCCGCTGAATTCAATCATCGGTTTCTCTGATCTGCTGTTGCATGATGTGGCAGGGCCTTTGCAGAGCGACAAGCAGCGCGAATATATTGATCTGATCCGCAAGTCCGGCAATCATCTGCTGGAAGTTGTCAACGGTATTCTGGAAACCTCCCGTCTTGAGGCCGGTCAATATCCGGTTCAGCATGAACGCTTTTCCGTGCAGGACAGCGTTACAATGTGCAGCTCCATGCTTATGCCGATGGCCGAGAAAAAGGGCGTTATTCTCTGTGACCGCATTCATCCGGATGTGACGGATATGATTGCTGATCGCCGTGCAATCCGTCAGATTCTGATTAATCTGGTGTCTAACGCTATTAAATTCACGGATCGCGGCGGTTGCGTAACCATTGATGTGATGCCTGATGAAACAAAGCGCGGCTATGCAGGTGCAGAGCGCAGTCTGGTCATCTCCGTGTCTGATACGGGTGTCGGGCTGGAAGCACATGAGATTGAACGTCTGTGCCAGCCATTTACCCAGATCAATAATGCACAGACCCGTATGCAGGAAGGTTCAGGTCTCGGGCTTTATCTGGTTAAAGGTCTAGTCAGTCTTCATCAGGGTGAGATGAATATTCACAGCCGCAAGGGCTATGGCACGACTGTTGCAATCAGGCTGCCGCAAACAGCACAGCAGGTTGTGGATAAGACCGGATTGGTTGCAGGAACGGCCGCAAATCAGGCATTATCGCAGCCTATGCAGCAGGCTGACCGGATGCAGACAAATACAGTTTCAACCGATATTCGCAGCGCTCTTGAGCAGGTGAAAACAGCAATTATTAATCTTCAGGCCGAACAGACTGAATATAGTCAGGCAGAAAGTAGTTATGACGGAAAGACAGAGCCGCAGCGGTACGAAACGCAAGGGGACTTCCATGCGCAAAAACGCAAAACGGCGTAGTTTTGGCAGACGTTTTTTTGATGCATGCCTGACCGGCGTGTCACGCATGGCATTGGCTGCCGGTGATATAGTCGCGCGCAATCCTGTGGTAGCCGGTGGTGCAACCGCATTTCTTGTGACGCTTGGTTTTGTTGCCAGCAATGCGATCTGGTATCAGCCGCAGGCGCATGACGGTGTTTTCTTTAAAACACGGCCGGAGCAGGTTTTCCGTGCTGTGGCAAAAGACAATAGCGAAGCAGCACGTAAGCTGACAGGCAATGTGGCTGCGCAGGAACCCGTGCGCCAGATTGCCGGTCATGAGGCTGCGCCGGTAACTGAGAAACCGCAAGCTGTTGCGACTTTGCCCGAAACAACTGTTGATGGCGGGGATCTGCCGGCTCTGGCGCCGAATGGCGACAAGCAGGTTGCGATCATGCAATATAATCTGAAGCAACTTGGCTTCTATAGTGGCAATGTGGATGGTCTGACAGGGCCGCAAACCCGTACTGCTCTCGAGCAATGGCAGAATGTGCAGGCCAAGCTGGCACCGGATCAGAATAATGCGGCTAAACCCGCAGAGAAACAGCTGAGCATTGAGGAAGCCATTGCAGTGGCTGTGCCTGCTGCCAGACCTGAGACCCGACCTGACACTCAGCCTGAAAACAGTGCGCGTGCAGTGCCGGTTGCGGAAAGACGGCCTGCGCCGATTGCTGTCAGGGCAGAAGAAAAAACACCGGTACAGGCTGTGCGGAGTAATTCTGCATCGCAGAATGCAACGGAAACAACGGCTTCTGTTCAACCGGTATCCGCACGAGCACCATCCGGTCAAGCAGTCAGTGCCGAGGAACTGGTGCGTATTCAGGCGGGGCTCAAAGCATTCGGCAATGATATGGTTGTCGTGGACGGTGTTCCGGGCAAAACCACAGAAGATGCCATCCGCGAGTTTCAGAAACTGTTCCGTCTCAATGTCAGCGGCAAGCCTGATTCTGAGCTGATCGGGAAAATGCGTGAAATCGGCCTGATCAGCTGATTTGATATGCAATGAGCAGGTATTTCAGCCTATGCGTCTGACAAGTGAATTCTGGGTTTCCGCATTCATGCGCCGTGTGCGCATGGCTGATGGTTTCGCCTATCTGGTCAGGCGCGGTGCGGCCGAGGCCGGTGCAATCTTTATCAAGATCCGTAATCGTGACGGCAATTTTGATTTATATATGCCTGCGCCGCAAAGCGAATATGATCCGCAGCGGGCGGATGAACGTCGTTTTGTTTTATATCAGCAGAGCGAAGACGAGCAGCTGATTAATACGCAGCTTGAAAAAGAGCTGCGCTTTGATCCTGATCTCTGGCTTGTCGAGGTTGAAGATTGTGCTCAGGCTGCGGAGCTGCTGACCGCAGGCATGTAATTTATCCGGATTATTGTGCTTTTCTATGCGGGATCGTTCCGTCATTATTCGCGGCACTGGTAAAGTTTTCCGATGCATTGTCCGCCAGATCGCGCAACTGGTTGCGCAGACGCTCATTCATATCATCCGCTTTCCAGCGTCTGACAGCTGCTGCGGCCTGTTCAGGGCTGATAGAGCGGTAAATATGGACAAATTCCCGTAATTGTTCACGTTCGCCATGAATTGTACCGAGAACAGCAGTCAGGATCAGATAGGTATCCTGTGCGGTAAGCCCTATGGCTTTCAACGCCAGCGGCAGCTGGGAATTCGGCCATGAGCCGATAATTGTTTCAGCACGCGCATAGCTGACATCCAGCGCATCGGCCAGTGCGGTGCGGAACATATTGCCGTCAATCAACAGTGCCATATCAATGAGATATTCGGCCCGTGCCGGTTGCAAACAGGAGGACAGTGACAGTGCACTGAGATTATGCGCAGGCAATGATTGTGCTGAGGCAGGAGGGGTTGTGCGGATTGGTGCAGCCGGTTTGCTCTCAACGCGTTTGTTTACAGGGGCTGCTGAAACATAATGCGCTTCCTGCATCTCCGCTATGCTGTTCTCTACAGCGGCAGGTGCAGTGCTGATAACCGGTTCAGCAGTCAGTGTCTGGCTGATGAGCGGATCATCAAAGCCCTCAAGGATTGGCAATAGCAGCGGATCAACCGGCTGACGGCGCGCAATGATACGGGCATGGGACAGGCCGTGCTGGCCGGTAATGTCAATGAGATCGGCAGTTGTCAGGACAGGGGAGCGCAGCAATAGCGGCGCTGCGACTTCAATACTGTCATTGGCAAGAGCCAGAACCAGCTTGCGCGGGGCAACATCATGCTGGGCAAGAATAGCTGAGACCTGACGGCGGGCACGCGGCGTGGCTGTTTCCAGCAACGGCAAAGCCAAATCTTCAAATTGCTGGCTTTCATAGCGTCCGGGACGGGTGAGGGACGTAAAACCTGCGACGGCAGCAGCCAGCAGATCATCGGTCTTGTGGTGTGCGGAATGACCACTTCCGGATAATATTTCCAAAGCGCGGAATTGATCGGTGGTCACGCGTATTTACCCCTTACGCCTACACAACACAGACAAAAATACACCTCTCCTCGCTGAAAACATAAGGAGAGCTTTCTGCACTTTAAGGGAGAACACTTAGCAATGAATTAACCATCGGTGCGTTGCTGGTAATTTACTGACCTGTAAATCAAATATTTTTCGGAAGATGGTGCATCGCAGGAGAATTTAATTCTCGATCGAAACGCTCATACATTCTGCAGATTTAAGAAATTCACCAACCTCATCCCGCCATGTTGCATCGGGCTCGAAGACCCGCAAAACCGCAATCGCTTCATTAACGGACTGGGTGATAAGCACTGATTGTTCCAGTTGCTGCGGAATGCTTTGTTCGAGCAGGATTTTCTGCAAAGGTGAGACAAGCAGCAGATCGGTGGTTGGTGACACCTGATCATTGAGGCTGAAAGTGATATCGCCTGTATGATTGTAAATCGCCAGCGACCAGAACGGTACCTTGCCGACAGCGCTGATATGAACCGGTCCGTTGGTCAGGTCAAAACGGCATGCGGCACTGCGCATCAGCGGATCGCGGCGCTTTGCCCAGTTAGCACCTTCCAGCCTGTGAAAACTTTCTGCAGAGCCGAGTGCTTCCACGCGTTTCCACAGGGTTTCCGAAGCATCATCAGGCACAAGCAGTATAATCGCAATATGAACGATGGCTGCGCCAATGAGACCGAGAGTAATGGCATAGAGAAACTGCAACAGCGAATGTCTCATCGTCCGGCTCCTTTGCAGCTGCCTTCTGCCAAAGTGAGTGCCGGCATTTGCGGATTTTCAAAGCCGATAGATGTGCCCAGATCGGTATCATACAGGGTCATCACCAGTTGATAGGGGCGCGATGCATTGATCGCCAGCCAGTTTCCCGATTGTGCCGAGGGAGAAACCGCGATGAGAAAACTTGAATCATGCTGATACCAGATCATCTGGCTATGCAGTTCCTGCGGAAGCCCTTGCTTTTGCGCGAGCGGCAGATCATGCAAATCGCTGGCATAAAGCGTCCAGAAACGGGAGGCGGGGGCTTTACCCTGTAAATGATAGGTGCAACGCGGATCAAGTTTTGCGCCGTTCACATCATGCCTCAGGACAAAGCGTTGGCCTTCGGCAGCACCCAGCGGCAGCAATGCGGCGCGGCTGCGTTGCGCACGCGCATAGGGATCAGCATCCGCACTGCCATAGAGCGGCGAGGCATGCCATTGTCCGATTGTGAGCTGATTGAAACCTTCAAAATTATTGAGAGCATAAAGCGCACTGGCTGCGCCGCCCGCCAGAGCAATCAGGCAGGTTAATACTGTCAGCAATATGGTTCTTAAATTGCTCATGGAGAATCTATAAAACACGTCCGGTTAAAATTGCCTGTCATTATCAGGTGACCGGATCAAATGGCCGGTGCATTTCAATAAGATCAGAGTGACGATAAAGTCGTGCGAATCCGCTGCGGTGTTTCATAGGTGCGGAATTTCTCGTTCAGACTGCGCATAAAGCGCGTCGTTTCCGAGGACAGAACACGCGGATAATCCGGAACTGTATTTGGCAGTTTTTCACCTGTGCCGCTGCTCTGTGCTACCAGTTTCGGATCCGCTGGCTGTGCCGGTTTCGGGAACGGATTGCTGATGCCCGGAATTGGTTTCAGGTCAATATTCTGATGCGCCTGCATCATCATCATCTGCCATGTCATAGCAGGGATAATACCGCCGGTCAGATTATTCATCGGTGCATAACTGTCATTGCCGAACCAGACCGCCGCCGTGTAATTGCCGGTATAGCCGACAAACCAAGCATCACGATAGCTCTGGGTGGTGCCGGTTTTGCCCGCGACACGGGTCATAGGCAAAGCCGCACGCCGCGCCGTGCCGCGTTCAGGCACCTGCACCAGCATGGAGTTCATTTCCGAGGCGGCCTTTTCAGACAATACGCGCTTTGGTTCCGGTGTATCGCGTTTAAAGTCCCAGAGAATTTTACCAGCCGGATCGGAAATCTGCACAATACCATGGCGCATGCCTGCAAAACCGCCATTGGCAAAAACACTGAAGCCGGTGGCCTGATCCATCACTGTCATGCCGGAGGTGCCGAGCACCATGGTTTTATGGTCGGAGATTTCCGATTCAATGCCCATGGCTTTGGTGAGGGCTACAATCGGCTTTGTTGTCAGATAGTCTTTGGCAAGGCGCACCGGCACCGTATTATAGGATTTGACCAGAGCGGTTGCGAGATCGACACGGCCTGCAAAAGAGCGGCCGTAATTGCGCGGCATCCAGTTACCCCATGCAATCGGTGCATCGGAGACAATGGTATTCGGTGTCAGACCCTTTTCCATAGCAACGGCATAGACATAGGGTTTGAATGATGAACCGGCCTGACGGAGCGCTTTGGTTGCACGGTTGAACTGGCTTTCACCATAATCGCGCCCACCGACAATTGCCCGCACCGAGCCGTCATCGGCAATCACCACGGTGGCTGCTTCTGTCACTTTATATTCGGCACCATATTGGCGCAGGTGAAATTCAATCGCATCTTCCGCAGCTTTCTGGATATTCCGGTCAAGCGTGGTACGCACCACCAGATTATGCTGGGGAATGGTGCGGGTGATTTTCTTTACCTCGTCAAAAGCCCAGTCCAGAAAATAGTCGGGGTTTTCACCCTTCGCACGGTCGACAACACTGGCCGGATTACGTCGTGCATAAGCCAGTTGGCCTTCGCTCATAAAGCCTGCATCAGCCAGATTGGACAACACGACATTAGCGCGCGCACGGGCAGCCGGCAGATTGACATGCGGTGCATATTTTGCCGGTGCTTTGAACAGGCCGGCAAGCATTGCTGCTTCCGCCAGTGAAACATCTTTGACGTTTTTGCCAAAGTAAAATTCGGAAGCCGCAGCGATACCAAAGGTTCCGCCGCCCATATAAGCGCGGTCGAGATAGAGCTGCAGAATTTCCGTTTTGCTTAAATTGGCTTCCAGCCAGAGCGCAAGAAAGGCCTCATTGATTTTGCGTTTCAGGGTTCTTTCATTGGACAGAAACAGGTTTTTTGCCAGCTGCTGAGACAGGGTGGAGCCGCCCTGAACCACACCATTGGCACGCATATTCTGGGTAAGCGCGCGGCTTAAGCCCCAAAAATCAATGCCGATATGTTCATAAAAACGGCGGTCTTCGGTCGCAAGAACCGCTTTAATCACATGATCCGGCAATTCAGCGATCGGCACCGCATCGCGATGCATGATGCCGCGCTGGCCGATTTCATTGCCGTAGCGGTCAAGGAAAGTGACCGCATAATCATCCTGCGCACGCCAGTCTTTCTTGGTTTCCTCGAATGCAGGCATAGCCAGAGCAAGCAGAACAACACTGCCGAGAACGCCAAGCGTAAAACCCTCATCGGCGATTTCTACAAACAGACGTTTCCAGCCGCGCACGCGGAATTTGCGGGAAAAAATAGTGGCGCTTTCCCAAAACGCCGAAAAATGCGAGCGTAGTTTATACAGGCTGCTGTCCAGCCAGGCATCAATAGCCATCAGAAACGGGCTGCGGGTCAGGCGGCGCGTTTTTCTGGTCTGGTCATTTTTGTCAGCCTGTTTGCTCATAACCGAAAAATAACCCGTTTTGCTTGCTGAAAGAGGGGCGATAATGTCCCATTCTAGCACATCCTTATGAATGGCCAATAAAGCAGAAGTGCCAATGAAGGGTTTAAAATTATGCTTAACGAATAAACCTATTATCTCAATGCGATAAATATTTCGGTAAAATTGAATGTGAAGAAATCGCCTGAGAAAGCAGAAAAATAGGAATTTTATCCTTGACGGCGTGACGGTGTTGAAGTAGGTTTTATATACAGTCAGAGAAGTGTGGCTGACAAAGATGACAAGGCGTGGCATGTGATGCTGCGCTTTTTTATTTGTGCCATTTGTAACCGGTTATGCGTTTCACAGAGAACGGAGCCAGTCAAACCATGCCGGAAAATTCGGAAGAAATACAAGCGCTGCCAAAGGCTTCACTGGAGCGTTTGCAGGCGGTGTATCGTTTGCAGCGGCGTTATCAGATAACTGTGCCGGACATGGCTTTTCTCTTGGGGGTGAAGCCGGAGATTTATAGCAGGCGTTTGAAACGGGCAGGGTTGGATTACTCTTCTGTCAGTTTGCCGGCGCTGGATATTGAAGATCTGCTGATTAAAATTAATGCGGAATTACAGAATTTCTCCAAAGCGGAGGGGTTGCCGGAAAAGAGTGCTGTAGAGGCGCTGGCAGCATTGGCAAAAGCCGTGAAAAGCATCAGCGAGCTTTCCAAAGAAACGCGTGTTGAACCGCTGAATGATAAGCATGACAACGGAAATGATGATCGCGGTGTGACGCCGGAGGATGTGCGTGAAGCTCTCAGCATCATCAGCGCCAGAATTACCGAACTCAGAGCTGTTTAAATTTCTGTCTGACGCGGGTGTCGATGAACAGGCCATTGTTGCGGTGAGCAAAGAATGGCTGTTTCAGGGGCGGCTGGCGCAATTGCCGGTTTTTCAGAAGCAGGATTGGCGCAGCTGGGTGATAATGGGTGGGCGCGGTTCAGGGAAAACCCGTGCCGGTGCCGAGTGGATCAGCGGCATGGCACAGGGGCTGGCACCTTTCTGTGACAAAGCTTGCGGCAATATTGCTTTGGTGGGGGAAACACTGGCCGATGTGCGCGAGGTGATGGTTGAAGGGCCTTCCGGTATTCTCTCCGTATCACGTTTGCAGCGGCCACGGCTGGAAAGTACCCGTCGCAGACTGGTTTGGGAAAGCGGGGCGGTGGCTTCCTTCTATTCATCAGAAGATCCGGACAGTTTGCGCGGGCCGCAATTTTCTGCTGCATGGTGTGATGAGCTGGCGAAATGGAAAAACCCGCAACAAACATGGGATATGCTGCAATTCGGCCTGCGGTTGGGAGACAACCCGCGTCAAGTTGTGACAACCACGCCGAAAATGCAGGCGCTGTTGCGTGATCTTTTGAGTGATCCGGCCACGATCATGACCCATATGCGCACGGATGAAAATGCAGCGCATCTGGCACCGGCCTTTCTGTTAGCCATGCAGCAGCGTTATGCAGGCACAGCCTTGGGGCGGCAGGAACTGGATGGCGTACTGATTGCAGACCGTGAGGATGCGCTATGGTCGCGGGAGCAATTGGAGACGCTACATGATCCGCATGTGCCGGAATTGCAACGCATTGTCATTGCGGTTGACCCGCCTGCGACTTCAACCAAGAATTCCGATGCCTGCGGGATTATTGTGGTGGGGCTTGATGCCGATGGTCTGGCTTGGGTGCTGGATGATGCCACCTCGCAAGGCGTGAAGCCGCATCAATGGGCTGCGCAGATTGTGCAGTTCTATCACCGCTATCAGGCTGATCTGGTGGTGGCTGAGGTCAATCAGGGCGGTGACATGGTGATGGCGGTGATCCATGCGCAGGATGCATCTGTTGCGGTAAAAGCAGTGCGGGCGCAGAGGGGGAAATATCTGCGCGCCGAGCCGGTGGCCGCACTCTATGAGCAGGGGCGTATCCGCCATGCACGCCGCTTTCCGGAACTGGAGGATGAGATGTGTGACTTTGCCGTGAACGGGCTATCCTCCGGTCGTTCGCCAGACAGGATGGATGCGCTGGTCTGGGTGCTGCATACGCTTTTGCTTCAGGACACACATAAGCCGAGAATCCGGCAGCTTCGATAAATTTCATAATTAAGGTCGAGTGAGGTGAACATGGTTCGATCATGGGCTTGGTCATGGCCGTGGCGGCATAGTGCTGCCCAAACACAGGAGCAGAAAAGCGCACAGGTGCCTTCTGTAAAAATGCAGCAGGGTTTTGTCGCGCTGCATATGGATGCGCAGGCACGCTGGACAAGCCGCAATTATATGGCGCTGTCGCAACAGGGATTTATGCGCAATCCGATTGTGCATCGCTGTGTGAAAATGATTAGCGATGCCGCAGCCAATGTGCCGTTGCTGCTTTATCAGGGAGAGACGGAGCTTGAAGATCATCCGCTTTTGAAACTGCTGCGTGCGCCCCATGAAGGGGCGAGCGGTTCCGGTTTTTTTGAACAGCTTTACGGGCATTTGCTGCTATCCGGCAATGCTTATATCGAGCGGCTGGATTATGACGGGCAGCCGAAGGAATTGCATCTGCTGCGCCCCGAGCGGGTGACGATTGAGAGTGACAATAATGGCTGGCCGCAGGCTTTGCTCTATCGCAATAATACGGTCAGTCGTCGTATCAGCCTGAATTCAAGTTTTGAGTCCGGATTGTCTGCACGGGCGTTGCATTTGCGGTTGTTTCATCCGCTGGACGATCATTATGGTTTTCCGCCTTTGGAAGCGGCTTCCATGGCGCTGGATATTCACAATGCCACGGCGGCATGGAACAAGGCTTTGCTCGATAACTCCGCACGGCCTTCCGGTGCTCTGGTCTATGCGCCGAAGGATGGCGGGAATTTAAGCGAAGAGCAGTTTGACCGGCTGAAGACCGAGCTGGAGGAAGGCTATACCGGTGCCGGTGGGGCGGGTAAACCGCTGCTGTTGGAAGGCGGGCTGGACTGGAAGGCCATGGGGCTGTCGCCCAAAGATATGGACTTCATTGAGGCCAAACATGTTGCGAGCCGCGAAATCGCGCTGGCTTTTGGCGTGCCGTCGATGCTGCTCGGTATTCCCGGTGATAACACCTATGCCAATTATGCCGAGGCCAATCGCGCCTTCTATCGCCTGACCATTCTGCCGCTACTGACCCGCACCGCGCAGGCACTGAGTAATTGGCTCTGTCCTTCTTTTGGTGCTGGCCTGCGACTTGAACATGATCATGACCGCATTGACGGGTTAGCCGAGGAGCGGGAAGCCTTGTGGCGGCGCATTGGTGCGGCGGATTTCCTGAGCGATGCGGAAAAACGGCAGGCAGTTGGCTATTCTCCTGAGCCGGAAGGAGGAGCGCTATGAACCCGTTCAACCAGCCGGATGCACTCACTCAGGAACAATGGATCTGGCTTGCCAAAATCACCGGCGCGGTGAGTGGCTCGGCCGTATCTCTGGCTTATATGCTGCCCAAAGGAAAACGCGAGGCGGCAGTACGTTTTGCCGTGGGACTGATTTGCGGCATGATTTTTGGCGGGGCAGCCGGTGTTAAAATCGCAGAACAACTGACTTTGAGTAATAGTCTCGGACAGGCGGAACTGATGTTGATGGGCTCTGCCGCTGCCAGCTTTGCTGCATGGACAGCGCTTGGTTTTTTCAAACGCTTTACCGACCGGCTGAAAAATCAGGTTGGTGGTTCCGTCCGGCAGGAGGGGGAGCGTGATGAAAACTAAGACAGATCGGCCTCTATGTTTCAGCGGTTATGCCAGCCTGTTTTCGCTCTCTGATCTGAGCGGCGATATCATTGAGCGCGGTGCTTTCGCCAAGTCTCTGCGACGGGGTGCCGCGGTGCCGATGCTCTGGCAGCATCAGGCCGATAATCCCATCGGCATCTGGACGAAAATCACCGAGGATCAGCGCGGTCTTTATGTTGAGGGGCAGTTAACGCAAGGCGTGACGCGTGCCGATGAAGCTTGGCAGTTGATATCCGAAGGGGCGCTGGACGGTTTGTCGATTGGCTTTCGCGCTATTCGCAGTGAGAAGTCAGCCTCAACCGGAAAGCGGCATATTCTGGAAGCCGAGCTTTGGGAAATTTCGCTGGTGACTTTTCCGATGTTGCCGCAGGCGCGTGTTCATCCGGTGCAGAGTAAAAATCACGATGACATGAGTTCCGCGCAGATTATCCGCCATGCGGCGGCTAGTCTGAAAGCGCAAACTTCTTTTTGAAACCTCCGTCCGGTCGGTTTGTACCGTCTTTTTACACCAAGCCCGAAGGGACAGGAAATGACAATCAAACATAAAGCAACAGCCGCTCAACCGCAGGTGCTGGAGATTAAGGCGCTGAACAGCCAGCAGGAAGTCGGGCAGGCTTTTGGTGAGTTTATGCAGGCCTTTGAAGGATTTAAACAGGCCAATGATGAGCGCCTGACCCAGATTGAAAAACATGTTGGTGCGGATGTTCTCACTGTTGAAAAGGTAGAACGTCTCAACCGTGCAATGGATGAGCAGAAGGCGGCTCTGGATCAATATGTGCTGAAACAGGCGCGCCCTGCGCTTGGTGGTGAGACACGTTCACCGCTCTGTGGTGTTGTGCAGGAGCATAAACAGGCTTTTGACAATTATGCCCGCCGAGGTGATGAGCAGGCATTGCGCGGGCTTGAGCAGAAAGCGCATTCCTATGGTTCGGGGCCTGATGGCGGTTATCTTGTGCCGTCTGAGCTGGAAACTGCTATCGGCACACGTCTGGCCGCGCTTTCGCCGGTGCGTGGTCTTGCAACTGTGCGACAGGTTTCCGGCGCTGTACTCAAAAAGCCGTTTTCCATCAGTGGTCCTGGTACCGGCTGGGTTGGTGAAGAGGGCGCACGCCCGCAGACCACCAATGCCAAGCTGGCTGAGCTGCAATTCCCGACCATGGAAATTTACGCCATGCCTGCGGCAACAGCCAGCCTGCTGGATGATGCGGCGGTGGATGTGGAACAGTGGATTGCCGCAGAGGTTGAAACAGCTTTTGCCGAGCAGGAAAGCGCTGCCTTCATCAATGGTGATGGTGTGAACAAGCCACATGGTTTTCTGGCCTATGATACGGTTGATGAAGCGTCATGGGCATGGGGTAAACTTGGTTGCCTGAAGACGGGCGTTGCCGGTGCCTTGCCTGCTTCCAGCCCGTCCGATTTGCTGATTGATCTCGTCTATGCGCTGAAATCCGGCTACCGCCAGAATGCCCATTGGATGATGAACCGTAAAACCCAGTCGGCGCTGCGCAAGCTCAAAGACAGCAACGGCAATTATCTCTGGCAGCCTCCGGCGTCTCTTGGGCAGAAGGCTTCCTTCATGGGGTTTGGTCTGGTGGAGGCGGAAGATATGCCGGATATTGCCACGGACAGCACACCGATTGCCTTTGGTGATTTTGCCCGTGGTTATCTGATTGTCGATCGCATCGGTATCCGTGTTCTGCGTGATCCGTATTCTGCCAAGCCTTACGTGTTGTTCTACACCACCAAGCGTGTCGGCGGTGGTGTGCAGGATTTTGACGCGATTAAACTGCTGAAATTTGCAGCCTGAATTTGCTGGCGGAGCGGTTTTGCTTGGCCTTTGCAAAGCGGCATGAATCATTCTGTCAGAGAGTGATTTTATCTTACTGAATCTATTATAAATTACAGGAGATAGCATGGTTCTCCAACTTATAACGCCGCCGGTAAAAGAGCCGGTGACGACAGCAATGTTGTGCGATTTTTTACGTTTGTCACCGGATCAGGAAGAGGACTTGCTGGAGCGCCTGATCCGCACTGCGCGGGAAGTAATCGAGCAGCATTGCAATCTGGTGATGCTGCCGCAGCGCTGGCTATTGCAACTCGCCAACTGGCCGCAATCGGGCAGAATTGCCCTCTATAAAGCGCCGGTCATTTCCATTGATAAAGTGCAGGGTTTTGATGCTGATGGTACTGCGGTACTGTTCAATGCCGATGACTGGCGACTGGATACGGACAGTCGTCCGCAGCGACTTTATCTGCGGCGACCGCAACATATTACCATTTCCCGCGGGTTGGAAATTGAGCTGACTGCCGGTCTGGCGAATGAGCCTGAAGACCTGCCCGAAACATTGCGCCATGCCTGTTTGGTGCTGGCGGCGCATCTCTATGATAACCGCAATTCTTATGAAACGGTTATGCATAACCTGCCGGATATGGTTGCACAGCTCGTGTCACCGTGGCTGCGGCGGGGGCGGCTATGAACCTGCAATTCATTGATGCAGGGCAGTTTAAAACCCTGCTGACTTTGGAAGAAAACCGTCCGCTCTTTGATGAGACCGGCGGCTATCAGGAGCAATGGACGGAAATTGCCACGCTCTGGGGCAGGATTGAGCCGAAGAAAACCGGCAGTCAGAACTTTGCCGGACAAGCCATTCCCCATGTCACTCATCTCATCACAACCCGTTATCGCAGCGATATCGCGGTCTCCATGCGTCTCACGCGTGCGAAGCGATATTTCACGGTTTTAGGGCTGCACGATCCCGATGAAAGTCAGCGCTATCTCATTTGTTCAGTTAGAGCATTTCCAGATTATCTTGAAACATAGGAAATGCTCTAACTGTTTGTTTTTACGCGTATCTTGATCCGAAAACCGTTTCACACTTTTCGGGATACGCTATAGAGAGGAAATCCGATGAATTTTTCTATGCGTTTTATCTTTGAAGCCTTGTTGCGCACTTTGCGTCTTGTCGGCTTGCAGGCCTGTGAACAGGCGCTCTCCAATAAACGAGATGGGCTGTTTTTGAAAAGCCCTGAGCCTAAGGCACCTCCTGCTCAAACCGAACAGGACAACAAGGGATGAACGGCGCGGCGCTTGTTTTGCAAAAGGCAATATTGGCGTGGCTGCAAGCCGCGCCTTTGCTGACGGAGAAACTGCAAGGGCAGGGCATTTACGATCATGTGCCGCCCCATGCGGCGTTTCCTTATATCAGCTTTGGTCAAAGTCAGATTTACGCCTGGGATACCGATAGCGGCACCGGCGAAGAGCACAATCTGGTGCTGCATATCTGGGCGCGTTCCAATGGTCGCAGGCAGGTGCTGGAACTGATAATGCAGGTGGAAAGGCTGATGGAGGTTTTGGCAAACAGCCAGCAAAAGCCGGATATCGGTGGTTATCATCTGGTCAATCTGACTTTGCAATCCTCACAGACCCGCAATGACGACTTGCGCGACGGTTACAATGGCCAGTTGCGTTACCGTGCGGTGACTGAAAAAATTGAAGGAGCGTAATTAATGGCAGCTCAGAGAGGCAAAGACCTGTTGCTGAAAATTGCAGCGGCAGGTGACACATTTCAGACCTGTGCGGGTTTGCGCAGCAAGCGCATTGCTTTCAATGCGGAGACTGTGGATGTGACGGATGCTGATGCTACAGGGCGTTGGCGGCAATTGCTGGCTGGCAGCGGTGTGCAGCGTGCATCGGTCAGCGGTGCGGGTATTTTTAAAGATGCGGCGTCCGATGCGTTGATCCGCGCGGCGTTCTTCAATGGTGATATTCTGAACTGGCAGATTATTGTGCCGGATTTTGGCATTGTCAGCGGTTTGTTTCAGATCACCGCGCTGGAATATGGCGGCGCGCATGATGGCGAAGTGACGTTTGAAATCGCACTGGAATCTGCCGGCCTTATCAGTTTCGGAGCGCAGCCATGATGGTCAATGCCAGACGCGGTGAAATTGCAGCCGTTTTAAATGACAGGGATTGGGTTTTGTGCCTGACACTTGGTGCCTTGGCCGGTCTTGAGGCTGCCTATGAGACTGAGGATTTGTCTGCTCTGATTGCCCGTTTCTCAACAGGGCGGTTAAAGTCGGAAGATATGATCCGCATTGTCACAGCAGGTTTGCGTGGTGGCGGTCATGATGTGGCCGAGGATGATGTGGCCGATATGCGCATTGACGGCGGTGCTACTGGCTTTGCGCTGCTGGTAACGCAACTACTGGAAGTGACTTTTGGCATGACTGCTGAAAATCCGGAAAACGCAGCACAATCAAAAAATTAGAAGCCGTAATTGAATCAATGTCTTTCCCCTGGGATGCGCTGATGCATTTCGGGATGGGACAATTGCGGCTGTCGTCA
Source organism: Pseudochrobactrum sp. AO18b (assembly GCF_000409565.1). NCBI lineage: Bacteria > Pseudomonadati > Pseudomonadota > Alphaproteobacteria > Hyphomicrobiales > Brucellaceae > Pseudochrobactrum > Pseudochrobactrum sp. AO18b. The sequence goes on along the minus strand of NZ_ANNO01000124.1, from coordinate 421 downwards.
CGGGATTTCTGGTGTTTAAGCCTGCCCGAGATTAGGGCGCTGAGCCAGTCCATGCGCGGTGGCAGGAAAGCGCCGCCGCGTGATGTTTTAAACACGCTGATGCGGACTTTTCCGGATGGTGAATTATGAATGATACAGGCACACAACAATCGGTCACGATTTCGGTTGAGGCGGATACCAGCGGCTTTGACCGTGCGCTGGATAATTTGCAGAAGCGTTCCGGCTCATTCGGGCAGAGCCTGACTTCGGCTTTCAAAAGCGCGGTCACGTCCGGCAAAGGGCTGGATGATGTGCTGCGCGGGCTGGCTTCCAATATGGCTTCCATGGCGCTGGATGCGGGGATGAAGCCGTTGCAGGGATTATTCTCCTCGATGTTCTCCGGCCTGATGGGCGGGCTTGGCGGCTTGGGCGGAGTTAAGCC
>NZ_ANNO01000123.1:0-32300 GCF_000409565.1 Pseudochrobactrum sp. AO18b | reverse complement strand
GAGGCGGGAGCCGAGGCGATTTTGCCATTGGCACGCGGCAGTGACGGCAGTCTTGGCGTGGCTATGGGCAGTGGCGGCGGAGGGCGATCCATGCAGATCAATTTCAATATGTCATCGCCCGATGCTGCTTCTTTCAGCCGCTCGGAAGCGCAGGTCAGTGCCATGCTGGCGCGTGCCGTGCGCCATGGCACCAGACGTATGTGAAAGGGCGCATTATGCAGGATTTATCTTCATTTCATGATGTGCCTTTTCCGCTTGGTGTTTCATTTGGTGCAACCGGCGGGCCGGAATGGCGTAATGAGATTGTGAGCCTGACCTCGGGACACGAAAAGCGTAATGCGCGCTGGTCGATGTCGCGCCGGTTTTATGATGCCGGAACAGGGTTGCGTTCGCTCAACGATCTGCGCGATGTGTTGCGCTTTTTCGAGGCACGACGCGGTTCACTTTATGCGTTCCGGTTTCGTGATCCGTTTGATCATCTCTCATCGGAACAGGATGCACCGCCGCAACCAACAGATCAGTTTCTGGGGCGGGGAGACGGCACGACACGGCAATTTCAGCTGGCGAAACATTATGGTGATTATCAGCGCATTATTACCAAGCCTGTGTTGAGCACCGTGCAGTTGGCAGTGGAGGGGGAGGTGCTTGCGGCGGATGCATTCAGCGTAAATTGGCTGACAGGCATAGTGGAAGTTCACGAGGATTATGTGCCGCCGCCACAGGCAAAAGTGACTGCGGGTTTCCTGTTCGATGTGCCGGTTCGCTTTGATACGGACAGGCTGAGCGCCAGTATTGCCAGTTTCAAAGCCGGTGAAATTCCATCCATTCCGATTGTTGAGGTGAAGTGATGCTGACACTCGATCCGGCACTTGAATCACATTTGCAAGGCGATGTGACAACACATTGTTTTGCATGGATTTTGCGCCGCAAAGACGGTGAGGTTTTTGGCTTTTGTGACCATGACAGAACATTATTCGTGCATGGGATAAAGTGCTTTCCGCAAAGCGGGATGAATGGTTCTGAGGCAGGAAGCCAGCTTGGTCTCGCGGTAGACAGTTCCGAGATTGAAGGGGCGCTGACCAGTGACGCTTTGACTGATGCGGATATTGAGCGCGGGCTTTATGACGGTGCGACTGTTGAGACTTATCTGGTCAACTGGGCGCAGCCGGAGCAAGCGGTATTATTGCGCAGCAGCGTAATCGGCAAAATTACACGCAGCGGCATGAATTTTACCGCTGAACTGAAAAGCAGTGCGGCTCTGCTGGATCGTGTTTTCGGGCGGCGTGCCAAGCGGGGTTGCGATGCGGAATTTGCAGATAAGCGTTGCGGCATCAATCCGGCCGATCCGCGCTATGCGGGGGAGGGCGTGGTGGAGCTTGTCAGCGGACAGGATCTGGTGGTCGTAAATCTGAGTGGTTTTACCTCGCACTGGTTTGAGCGCGGGAGCCTGCACTGGCTGAGTGGGCAAAATCAGGGCAGCGTGAATAATATTGTCTCGCACCTTAAACAGGGTGATGCGGCAAGTCTGACCCTTCAGGAACTGCCGGTCTATGACGTTCAGATCGGTGATCGTTTTCGTGTGCTGGCGGGTTGCGACAAGAGCTTTCAGCAATGCCGTGACCGCTTTGCCAATCATGAGAATTTTCGCGGCTTTCCGCATATTCCCGGCAATGATGCTGCCTATGGTTTTGCCGGTGGTGAGGGAAATTTTGACGGTGGGGTACTGGTACCATGACCGCTGCCCCGTTGAATGACAAAGTGCTGGCGATTGCTGAAAAATGGCTTGGCACACCTTATCGTCACGGTGCCAGCCGTTTGCAGGTGGGGTGCGATTGTCTGGGGCTGATACGCGGTATCTGGCGCGAGCTTTATGGTACAGAGCCGGAGGATGCCGGCACCTATTCCCGCGACTGGGCAGAGCTTGCCCAAGATGAGCCGCTGATTGATGCGGCGCGTCGGCATATGCATTTAAACCCGCAATCAGAGATGCAGGCCGGTGATCTCTTGATCTTTCGCTGGCGGGATGGTGTGGCGGCCAAGCATTTAGGCATCATGGCGGAGAATAACCGCTTCATCCATGCCTATGAGGGGCATAGTGTGACGCTTTCTGCGCTGGTTCCGCAATGGCGGCAGCGTATTGCAGCCGTTTTCTCCTTTCCAAATCCTTCGGTTTGAAGACAGGTCATTTCTCGCATGAGTACAGTGGTTCTTCAGGCGGCAGGTAGTATGATCGGCGGGCTGTTCGGCCCCGTTGGCGCGGCAATCGGTAGTGCGATTGGCGCTATGGGCGGCTATATGATCGACAATGCGCTGATTAATTCAACGCGGCGTATCGAAGGGCCGCGTCTCTCCGGTACACGTCCGATGCAGGCGGAAGAAGGGGCTGTTTTGCCTGCCGTTTATGGCACGATGCGTGTCGGCAGTACGCTGATCTGGGCGACCCGTTTCGAGGAAGAGAAAACCACCACCCGTCAAGGGGCGAAAGGTGGTCCGAAAACCACCACTTACAGCTATTATGTCAATGCCGCTTTTGCGGTGGCGCAGGGCGAGATTTCCGGCATCCGGCGCATCTGGGCAGATGGCAAAGAGCTGGATCAGACGCAAGTGACAATTCGTGTCTATAAAGGCACTGAAACGCAGCAGCCCGATCCGCTGATTGAAGCGCGGCAGGGGGCGGGGAAAGCACCTGCCTATCGCGGCACTGCCTATGTGGTGTTTGAACGCCTGCCGATTGATGCCTATGGTAACCGGCTTCCGCTTTTGCAATTCGAGGTTATGCGCAGTGTTGGTAGGCTTACCCGTGATATTCAGGCCGTTGCGCTGATCCCCGGTGCAACGGAATTTGGTTTGTCACCGCAGATGGTGCGCGATGAACCGCGCCCCGGTGAAACACGCGCGTTGAACCGTAATACTCTGCGGGCGCAAAGTGACTGGTCAGCATCACTGGATGAGTTGCAGGCGCTGTGTCCCAACCTGATAACAGTTGCTCTGATTGTGCCGTGGTTCGGTACCGATCTGCGCGCGGGAGAATGCCGGATTTTGCCCGCTGTTACAGCGCGGGAAGCGAGAAAACCGAGCCATCACTGGCGTGTCGGTACTGTTGACCGTGCATCTGCCCATCTGATTTCTGATAATGGCACTGAGAAAGCCTATGGCGGGACACCGAGTGATTTCTCGGTCATCGCTGCAATCAAAGATGCCCGACAGCGTGGACTGAAGGTCACGCTTTATCCATTTATTATGATGGATATTCCTGCTGGTAATCAGTTGCCTGCGCTGGATGGTGAGGGCTTTCAGCCAGCCTATCCGTGGCGCGGCAGAATTGGTGTAGCGGCGGGAGTGGATAAAACAGTTGAAGCAGGGCTTCAGCTTGTCCGTTTTTCCAATGGTATGAACGGCTATAAGAATTTCATCCGCCATTATCTGGAGCTGGCGCATGCTGCCGGTGGTGTTGATGCTTTTCTGATCGGCTCGGAATTGCGTGGCCTGACACAAATCCGCAATGAACAGAATGATTTTCCGTTTGTCAGCACTTTGTGCGAACTGGCTGATAATGCACGCATATCTTTAGGTGCCGATTGGAAAATCACCTATGGTGCGGATTGGTCGGAATATTTTGGCTATCACCCGCAGGATGGCAGCGGCGATGTGTTCTTTCACCTTGATCCGCTCTGGGCGCATCCGGCAATCAATGCCATCGGTATTGATAATTATATGCCGCTGAGTGACTGGCGTGACGGGGATGAGCGCAGCATTGATCCGGCTTTTCCCGCTTCTGCCTATGATGAAAGTGCTTTGCAAAATGCCATTGCCGGAGGTGAGGGCTATGACTGGTATTATGCTTCGGATGCAAACAGGCGTGCCCGCAAGCGCACAGCAATAACGGATGGTCTGGCGGGAAAGCCGTGGGTATTCCGTTATAAGGATTTGCGCTCATGGTGGCAGAACCAGCATTTCAACCGCATCAATGGTGTGGAGCAGACACAACCTACCGCATGGCAACCGATGTCCAAGCCATTCTGGTTTACCGAGCTTGGCTGTGCGGCGGTTGATAAAGGGCCGAACCAGCCGAATGTATTTCCTGATCCGAAATCCTCGGAAAATGCTGTGCCATATTTCTCCGACGGTTCGCGCAGTGATATTGCGCCGGATCGTTTTTTGCGCGCGCATTTTGCTTATTGGAATGTTGCGGGAGAGCATAATCCTGTTTCGCCGCTCTATGGCGGTGCAATGCTTGATTCGGCGCAGATTTATGTCTGGGCTTGGGATACGCGCCCGTTTCCGGAATATCCGCTGAAGGCAGATATCTGGGGCGATGCCGCCAATTGGGCAACGGGGCATTGGCTCAATGGCCGCCTCAGTGGTGTGGCGCTGGATGAATTGTTACTGGCTTTGCTGAAAGATTTTGGACTTGAAGGGTTGGCTGATTGCCGTGGCGTTGATGGCTATCTGTCTGGTTATATCGCCGACAATCCTGCCAGTGGCAGAGCATTGCTGGAGCCGCTGATGGATATATTCGGCGTGGTGGCTTTTGAGCAGGTAAAAGGAAATCAGAGACTGGTATTCCGCAGTCTCACACAACGCCAGAATCCCGTTGCCATTCAGGATTATGCACTGGAAGGCGATCAGGCATTGCCAGTGCGCATTCTGGATGATGTGGAGGAATTGCCTGCAAGCGCGGAGATTTATTTCAGCGATGCTTTGCGGGATTATCAGTCCGGCAGTGCCTTGGCGCAAAAATCCGGTTGGCAGCGTGCCGGTCACGAAAGTCTGTCTTTATCTGCGGCGATGGAAAGCGGACAGGCGCAGGCACTGGCCGAAAGCTGGCTTGAAAGAAAACGGGCTGAACGCCGCACTGTTGCTTTTTCTGTGCCGTGGTCGCAAGCAGGTTTGACGGTTGGTGAAAGGGTACGTGTGCCTGAACTGGCCGGAAGTCGTGATTATGTCATTGTGAGCTTTGAGGACGGGACGGCAAGGCGGGTTAAAGCCGTGGCGCTTGCACCGGCTTTGCGTCGCCCTGACCGCACCCGTATGCCAGCGGTACCTGATTCCGGTAGTGTGACTGCTGGCCCGCCGCTGTTTCATATGCTGGATTTGCCGATGTGGCCCGGAATTGAAAATGAGAGCAGTCAGTTTCGCATCGCTTGTTATGCCAAGCCGTGGCGGCATGTGGCGCTTTTTGCCTCGCCGGAAGCGGGTGGCTATCAATTGCGCACAGTGATCCCCTATGCCGCAATCATGGGAGAGCTGACAACAGAGCTTGCAGGTGCCGCCAGCGGTCGTTTCATGCATAAGCAGAGTTTCGATATTCGTCTATATCACGGGGAATTACATTCTCAGTCTGTGTTGCAAGTGCTGAATGCGGCTAATACCGCTCTGGTGCAAAATAGCGCGGGCGGATGGGAGATTCTGCAGTATCAGGAGGCAGAAGAAATTGCTGCCGGTCACTGGCGGTTAAAGTCTTTGCTGCGCGGACAATCGGGAACAGAACCAGAGGCCGGTATTGTCAAACCCGCAGGTGCGTCTTTTATTTTGCTGGATGATCGGGTTGTTCCTGCAGGATTGCAGAAGACTGAAAACGGTTTGATGCTGAACTGGCGTGCGGGGCCATCCGGTCGGGACTTTTCGGATGATTATTTTAGTACCCAATCCGCTGCCGGTGGTATGAAGGCCTTAAAGCCTCTGAGTCCGGTTCATGTCAGATATAGACCACAGCTAAACGGGGATATGCATTTTCAGTGGATCCGGCGCGGACGCATTGATGCGGATAGCTGGATGGGAGAAGATATTCCTCTCGGAGAGGCTACGGAAAAATATCAGGTGCAGCTGTGGCAGGATGGAGTGCTGTTGGAAAAAGCGGAAGTAACCCGGCCGCATTATGTTTATTCCGGTCAGGTGCAACACGGTGTGCATTTGCGTTTGGAGGTCGCTCAGATCAGTCAGAGTTCCGGCGCGGGAGAGGCGGCTTCACTATCGTTTCGTTACTAAAACCAGTTGCGACAAATATTTTCCAGCACACACGTTGAATTGAAAACGGGCTGATCCTTCGTAATTGACAGTTTTTAATGAATTTGGCAGCTTTGCCGCAGTTATGAAGACTTTCGTTTTTAGGGAACTAATGTTAACGAAAGAAAAAATCTAAGCATTTCCGGCAGTACAACAGAATGACCGTCCGGAAATAGGGTGAAACGATGTGAGCGGTTCCCGTGAACCTGTCGTTAATGGAAACGCTCCGGATGAGTACCGTTTGTTTGATACACAAGATTGTTCATTCAACATTCAGGTAAGAGGCGTTAAAGTGAGCGTTATGATGACACAGAAACCAGTTCGCACATTTTTCGCTGCTTTTACTCTGCTCACCGGTATGACCGCAGCAGTTTTTACAAGCATTGTTCCATCTGCGGGCGCCGCAGGCTTGCAACGGCACGTACCTGCCGGTTTGCAACAGGCGCAGCCGCATATCATTCGCGTTGCCGGTGATTGTGCTGCCATCGGGCAGCAGGTTGCTGCACAACAGGGCGGTACGCTGACCAAAGCAACAGCTGCTGTTCAGAACGGCGCGCCTGTCTGTATTGTGGTTGTGCTGGTTCCCGGACGTGATGGTGAGCGTCCGCGCCGTGTGGAAGTTGCAGTACCGGCCAAGTAAAGCGGAAGCTTTAAAGTTTCGCCTGTAACTTACCGGACACTGACTTGTAATTCTCCCGTTTGCTCATTCTTGTAATGTGCTGTAAAAACAGATGCTGTCTGCATGGCAGACTGCATGCTGTATTGTCGCTCCGAAAGACTGAAAAGGTTTGCTGATGAGAATTCTGATTGTTGAAGATGATAAGGATCTTAACCGTCAGCTGGCTGAAGCTCTCCGTGATGCGGACTATGTAGTCGATTGTGCTTTTGACGGCGAAGAAGGACATTTTCTCGGCGATACTGAACCTTATGATGCGGTGATACTGGATATCGGCCTGCCGCAAATGGATGGGATCAGTGTTGTGGAGCGCTGGCGTCGTGAAGGCCGTTCCATGCCGGTGCTGATGCTGACAGCGCGTGACCGCTGGAGTGATAAGGTTGCCGGTATCGATGCCGGTGCCGACGATTATGTGGCGAAACCATTTCACATTGAAGAAGTTCTGGCGCGGTTGCGCGCTCTGATCCGCCGTGCGGCTGGCCATGCTTCATCGGAAATTGTCAGCGGTAAACTTGTGCTGGATACAAAGGCATCCAAAGCAACGGTTGACGGTGCAGCTTTGAAGCTGACCTCTCATGAGTTCCGGCTTTTGTCTTATCTCATGCACCATATGGATGAAGTGATTTCCCGTACAGAACTGGTGGAGCATCTATACGATCAGGATTTCGACCGCGATTCCAATACGATCGAGGTTTTTGTCGGACGTCTGCGCAAGAAGATGGGCGTGGATATGATCGAGACCGTTCGCGGCATGGGATATCGCATCCGCTCTGACAATAATGATGGCAGTAAAGACTGAGATGCCGTTGTTTTCCGGGAAAGTCTTTGCTCTCGGTTTGCGCTCGCTGGCACTGCGTGTGGTAACGCTGTCAACATTATGGGTCATCATTGCCCTTGTTGTCGTTGCCACACTTATTCAGTCTCTATATCGGGATGCGGCAGAGCGCAGTTTTCAAAGCCTTTTATCTGCGCATCTTTATAGTCTCGTCGGTGCGGTCAGTCTGACGCCGGAAGGCGAGCTTTACGGTAAGCCGGAGCTTGGTGAAATACGCTATGCCAGCGCTGATTCAGGCTGGTACTGGTCGGTTGATCCTGTGTCTGCAAGTGTACGCGGGCATCTGGGCTCGGTTTCATTGGGCTCAAAAATAATTCCTGTAAAGTCGGTTTCTGAAGCACCTTTCGACCAGTCATTCATGCGCAGTTATGTCGTGCAAACCAGTACTGGCGAGGATCTTTCTGTCGTTGAAACAGAGGTTGTTCTCGACAGCACGGATAAAATTGCCCGTTTCCGCGTGATGGGTAATCTGAATGAGGTGAAAGAAGAAATCAGCGATTTCCGCAACCGGCTTTATATCTATCTGGGGCTGTTCGGCCTTGGCAGTATTCTGATTAATGCGGCGATTATTTTGTTTGGTTTGCGACCGCTGGATCATGTGCGTCGCACGCTGGCGGATATTCGTGAGGGAAGAAGCAATCGTGTTGATGCGGACTTGCCTTTGGAAATCGCACCGCTCGCGCAGGAAATGAATGCCCTGATAGAAAATAACCACCGTATTGTGGAGCGGTCGCGGACGCAGGTGGGCAATCTCGCGCATTCTCTGAAAACGCCGCTTTCTGTGCTGATGAATGAAGGCCGCAATATTGGCGGCCGTCAGGGGCAGTTGGTGATCGAGCAGAGTGATGCAATGCAGGTGCAGATCCAGCATTATTTGCAGCGCGCGCGCGTTGCAGCCCAGCGGGACAGTGTTGTGTTCAGGGCGCCGGTCACGCCTGTGCTCGAGCGCATGATTCGTGTGACGGCTAAGCTTAATCCGCATTTGAAGGTTACTTTTTCCAATCAGTTTCCCGCTGCAATCTTTGCCGGTGAAAAAGAAGATCTCGAGGAAATCGTCGGAAATATTATGGAAAACGCGGCCAAATGGGGGCGTTCAAAAATTCATCTGTCGCTGCGAGCCGCTCAGAAACCGGATGCAGGTGAAGGAGCAAGCAATCAGTTTGAAATCCTGATCGAGGATGACGGAGAAGGTCTACCTGCGGATAAAATGGCTGAAGCGCTGAAACGCGGGAAGCGCATTGATGAAAGCAAGCCCGGTACAGGTTTGGGACTGGCAATTGTTCAGGATACGGTCAGGGAATATGGCGGGGCTTTGGGACTGAGTAAGGCATCTTTGGGTGGGCTTGCCGTGCAGATTACTTTGCCTGCAGTTTTAAGCTGAGCTTTGCTTTTAGCTGGTTTCAGGTATAAATGACCGTAGTCAGGCGCATTATTCCTGATTTTGTTTTGTGTTGAGATGTCAAGGGAATGATTGCAGAGTGTGCTTTCAGCAGTCATAATGCTCTGCAAAGCGTTGCTGACAGGATGTTAAATTGCTCATGAAGTCGTCTTCCGTAGGTACATTGCGTAAACTTACTTTTATTCTTCCGCTGTTTGCTCTGACAGCCTGCTCCACATTGAACGCTTCAACATCAGGTTCGCCATCCCGGAATCCACTGGCCGGAGGATCGGTCAGCAATGCAGTGCTGGCGCCAATGGGAAATGGTATTCTGGGCTCTGCCGGTTCTCAGCTCACGGCTTCTGATCGCAGATCGGCAATCGAGGCGGAATATAAAGCGCTGGAATATGCACCGAAAGGTGAAGCGGTTTCATGGAAGGGGCGTTCTGGCAAAGCTTCCGGCGAGGTAACTGCTGCGCAGCCATATCAGGTCGGCTCGCAGAATTGCAGGCAATATAGCCATAGTTTTACCGTTGATGGAGCGCCACAGCTGGTGCGCGGCACTGCCTGCCGCAATGATGATGGTAGCTGGACACCGCTGACCTGATTTAGCCTCTGTGCAAAACTTAAATAAGGCAGGTTTTGCACAGAACTGAACTGCCGGACAGCTTTGCGGCCAAATGACCTATACCCTGATAATTTGCCAACAGGCAGTTGGTTTTACCGGGCAGGTAGATTAAGTCTCCGGTCATGGATTTCTGGCTTGTTTCTGCACTTTTAACTTTCGCTGCAATTCTTATCGTCATGTTGCCTCTGACACGAAAAGACACCGTGTCCGTGGCTGAGGGCGAGGAAGACCGCTCGGTTTATATTCAGCAGCTGAAAGAGATTGATTCCGATCTGGCGCGTGGTCTGCTGGATGAGCAGTCGGCTGAACAAGCCCGACTCGAAATATCCCGTCGTATTCTTAAGAATGACCGTCGTATGACGGATGCGGCTGCAGGTGCTGAAGGCAAAGCTACGGGTGCTGCTGAAAAGAAATATCTGTTCAGTGCAAGCGACCGTTGGGCGATTATTCTTGTCTTATTGTTCATTCCGGCAGTCAGTTGGGGTGTCTATGCAGCAATCGGTATGCCTGATCTGCCTGCGCAGCCACTGGCTGAACGCAAAAACACAATGATTCAGGATAAAAGCGCAGCCGAACTGATCGCACAGGCCGAAGCGCATCTGGCAAAGACGCCGGATGATGGCCGTGGCTGGGCGATACTTGCGCCGATTTATCTGCGCATTGGCCGCGTTGACGATGCCATTAATGCCTACCGCAAGGCTCTGGAACTGCTTGGTGATGATGTTGATCGTCTGATCGGTCTCGGGGAAGCCCTGACGATTAAAGCCAACGGGCAGGTCACTGAAGAGGCTCTTGCTCTCTTCGAGAAAGCCGGAACAATCGAACCGTCCGACATGCGTCCGCCTTTGATGAAAGCACGGGCATTGCTGCAGGCCGGTAAACGGGATGATGCAATCAATGTCTTGCAGATCATTCTCAATACATCACCTGAAGATGCACAATGGCGCGCGGATATTGAGCAAACGATTGCCAATCTGAAATCAGGCGGCGCGGCTCCTTCAACTGCACCGTCACAGGCTACGCAGACACCGGCAGCTCAGGCACCAGGTCCGACAGCTGAAGATGTAGAGGCTGCTGCCGCCCTGAGTGAGCAGGGGCGGAAAGATATGATCCGTTCCATGGTGGATGGTCTGGCTGCAAAACTACAAGATAACCCGACGGATATTGATGGCTGGGAGCGTTTGCTGCGCGCATATGTCGTGCTTGGTGAGCGTGATAATGCTGCCGAAGCTTTGCGAAAAGCTGTTAAAGTTCTGCCGGAAAATGACGGGAAGCGTCTTACACAGGTCGCCACCCGGTTAGGACTGGATACGACGGGAGTTCAGAAGTGACCCATAGTCAGTTATCGGCATCACCCTCTGCAGAAAACAGCCCGCCGCGGGTTTCACAGGTTATGCGCAACCGCAAACGCAAGCGCCTGATTTTGATCTCCGGTGCCATGGCCGTTTTGGCGCTGGCTATTGGTCTGGTACTGATCGCTTTCAGTCAGGATATTCGCTATTTCCGTACGCCTGATGATGTAACGGCAGAAGATATTGCATCGGGTGCGCGTTTCCGTCTTGGTGGTCTGGTTGAGGCCGGCTCTGTAGTGCGCGGCGCGGATAAGCATGTGCAATTTGCCGTCACAGACACGCTGAAACAGGTGACTGTCACCTATGAAGGTATTTTGCCTGATCTGTTCCGTGAGGGGCAGGGCGTTGTCGCAGAAGGCCGTTTTACACCCGATGGTGTTTTTATCGCAGATAATGTTCTGGCAAAGCATGACGAAAATTACATGCCGAAAGATGTTGCAGACAGTCTGAAAGAAAAAGGTGTCTGGGAAGGGAACTAAGCTGCTCTTAAGCATGCTGTGTTTGAAACTCCCATTCCAAAAGCTGAATATTGCGTGTTTCGGATGCGCAATATTCAACAGGCAGGATAAATAGAATGAGCGTTGAAATCGGACATTTCGCACTGGTACTGGCACTGGCTTTGGCCTTGGTGCAGTCCTTTTTGCCGATCATCGGAGCAAAACGGAATGATTCCCGATTGATGAGCGTTGCAGAACCTTGTTCTGCGGCCGTGTTTGCACTGGTTCTGTTATCATCGGCAATGCTGGTACATGCCTATGTTACTTCTGATTTCTCAGTGCTCAATGTGGTTGAAAATTCCCACTCGCTGAAGCCTTTGCTGTTTAAAATTACCGGTGTCTGGGGCAATCACGAAGGCTCGATGATGCTCTGGGTGCTGATCCTGACATTTTTCAGTGCGCTGGTTGCAGTTTTCGGCAGCAATCTTCCGAACACATTGCGGGCAAATGTTCTGGCTGTGCAGGGATGGATTGCCACAGCATTCTTAAGCTTCATTCTTTTCACATCCAATCCGTTTATCCGGATTATTCCGGCGCCGATTGAAGGGCAGGATCTCAATCCTATCCTGCAGGATATCGGCCTCGCCATTCATCCGCCGATGCTTTATCTCGGCTATGTCGGCTTTTCAGTTTGTTTTTCCTTTGCTGTTGCTGCGCTGATTGACGGTCGTATTGATGCCGCATGGGCGCGCTGGGTACGACCTTGGACGCTGACCGCGTGGATTTTTCTGACCGGCGGTATCTCAATGGGCTCTTACTGGGCTTATTATGAACTGGGCTGGGGTGGCTGGTGGTTCTGGGATCCGGTTGAAAACGCATCCTTCATGCCATGGTTGATCGGTACTGCGCTTCTGCATTCCGCGATTGTGATGGAAAAACGCGGCGCTTTGAAAATCTGGACGATTTTGCTGGCCCTGCTGACATTCTCTCTGTCATTGCTCGGTGCATTCCTTGTCCGCTCAGGCGTGCTGACCTCGGTACACAGCTTTGCCACCGATCCGGGACGCGGCCTGTTCATTCTCGCTATTCTGGTGTTCTTCATCGGCGGTTCACTGGCACTATTTGCCTTGCGCGCACAGACATTGACGACCGGAACAATGTTCCAGCCCGTATCGCGTGAAGGCGCACTGGTGCTCAACAATCTGTTCCTGAGCACGGCGACGGCAACTGTGCTGATCGGTACGCTTTATCCGCTTTTGCTGGAAGCAATGACTGGAACCAAGATTTCTGTCGGTGCACCGTTTTTTAATATGACTTTCGGCCCGCTGATGATCCCGCTGCTGGCAGCCGTTCCATTCGGCCCGCTGCTGGCATGGAAACGCGGCGATCTCTATGCAGTGGCACAGCGTCTGATGTGGGTTTTCGGCCTGTGTCTCCTGAGCGTGGGACTGGTTCTTATTCTAATTGATCCGCGCGCTGTCTGGGCAGCATTTGGTATTGGTCTGGGTCTGTGGGTTATTCTTGGCAGCCTGATGGATATCGTGACCAAAGCCGGTTTTGGCAAAGTTGAGCTTTCGCGGGCATTCCCGCGTTTGTTGGGACTGCCGCGTTCGGTATTCGGTACTGCATTGGCGCATATGGGGCTTGGCATTACCTTGCTGGGTATCGTGATTGTGTCCAGTTTCGGTACGGAACAGGTTGTCACTATGAAACAGGGAGAAACGGTTGCTTTCTCCGGTTATCAGTTGCGCTATGATGCGCAGCAGCCTTTTTCCGGTTCAAACTATACGGAAGATCAGGGATTGTTCTCTCTGCTCGACAGCAGCGGTAATACAATCGGCAATGTTATGGCGGCAAAGCGCTTCTATCCGGCGCGTAATATGCCGACGACAGAAGCCGGTATCCTGACCCGTGGCGTTAATCAGTACTATGTTGCACTGGGTGATGCTCTGGAAAATGGCGGCATGGTCGTGCGCCTCTGGTGGAAACCATCGGTCACGCTGATCTGGCTTGGCACGGTTGCTATGGTTCTTGGCGGGCTCTTGTCTCTGATGGACAGACGTCTGCGTGTCGGTGCTCCGGCCAGAGCTAAAAAGACGGTGAAAGCAGTAAGCGGGGTGGCATGATGAGCCTGTTGAAAAATCTATGCAGCCGTTCCTTCTGCATCTTGCTTATTGCTGTGAGCATCGCCGCCGGTAGTTTGCTGACTGCAAATGTTCATAACGCATGGGCGGTTAATCCGGATGAAGTTCTGGCTGATCCTGTGCTGGAAAAACGTGCGCGTGATCTGTCTGCCGGTTTGCGGTGCATGGTGTGCCAGAACCAGTCGATTGATGATTCCGATGCCGATCTGGCGCGTGACCTGCGTTTGCTGGTGCGTGAGCGTCTGGTACAGGGCGACAGCGACGAACAGGTTATTGATTTTCTGGTGTCGCGTTATGGCGAGTTCGTGCTTCTCAAGCCGCGTCTCGACAAGCAGACAATCATCCTGTGGAGCTTTCCTGTCATTATTCTGATTATTGGTATCAGCACTATCTGGTTTTCACGCCGTAAGGCCGGTAGCACACAGTCACAGATCGTTCCGCTGAATGACGAGGAAAAACAACGTCTTCAAAATCTTCTGGACGGCAAATAACCGGAATTTCGTAACCTTACGAAAAATTCATGTTTCAGAAATTATCCGGTAATGTTCGGTAAGCTATCTCTTGTGAGGAATAGTTGATAATCTTTAGCTGGTTATCTGCCCTCTCAGGAGATATTTTATGTCTGATATTAAGTCATCTTCCCGTCGTCCGCTGACCCGCATTTTCTTGTCCGCCGCTCTGGCCGGTACAATTCTGGCGACAGGCCCTCTGGCATCAATCTCGTCTGCGCAGGCAGCTCCGGTCAGCGTGACTGCTCAGGCTCAGCCTGGTTTTTCTGAACTGGTTGAAAAAGTTCGCCCTGCCGTTGTGAGTGTGCGCGTGAAAAGCGATGTGCAGAACACACGCAATGATCGCACCCAGTATTTTGGCGGTAATGGTCTTGACCAGTTGCCGGACGGCCATCCTCTGAAGCGCTTCTTCAAAGAATTCGGCAATCCTTATGGTCCTGATGGTGAACAGGCGCGCCCGAATAAGCGCCAGAAGCGCGGTGATCGCGGTCATGCCCGTCCGTTTGCTCAGGGTTCAGGCTTCTTCATTTCTGAAGACGGCTATGTCGTCACCAATAACCACGTTGTGACAGACGGTGATTCATTCTCCGTTGTGATGGATGACGGTACTGAACTTGATGCCAAGCTGATCGGCACTGATGCCCGTACAGACCTTGCCGTGCTGAAAGTCGATGATAAGCGCAAATTCACTTACGTTGCTTTTGATGATGACAGCACTGTCAAAGTCGGGGACTGGGTTGTCGCCGTAGGTAATCCGTTCGGTCTTGGCGGTACTGTGACTGCCGGTATTGTTTCTGCCCGTGGCCGTGATATCGGTGCAGGCCCTTACGATGACTTCATCCAGATTGATGCGGCGGTAAACAAGGGTAACTCCGGCGGCCCTGCTTTTGATCTGACCGGTAAGGTTGTCGGTATTAACACCGCGATCTTCTCGCCATCGGGTGGCAGTGTTGGTATTGCCTTTGCAATTCCGGCATCCACTGCAAGCAAGGTTGTGGATCAGCTGATTAAGAAGGGCTCGGTTGAGCGCGGCTGGATTGGTGTGCAAATTCAGCCGGTGACCAAGGAAATCGCAGATTCGCTCGGTCTTGCAGAAGATAAAGGCGCAATCGTTGCCGAACCACAGGCTGATGGTCCTGCTGCTAAAGCGGGTATCGTTGCCGGTGATGTGATTACGGCAGTGAATGATGAGACCGTGAAAGATCCGCGTGATCTGGCTAAGAAAGTTGCTGCGATCAATCCGGGCGAAAAAGCCAGCCTGACGATCTGGCGCAAGGGCAAGGCTGAGACTGTCAGCATTGAAATCAAAGCCTATCCGGATGACCAGAAACAGGGTGACAAGAGCGCTGCTACATCTTCGGGCGAGAGTGAAACCCTTGATGATTACGGCCTCACAGTCACACCGGATGACAGCGGCAAAGGTGTTGTCGTAACCGATGTTGATCCTGACAGCGATGCTGCTGACAAGGGCATGCGAGCAGGCGATACAATTGTGACCGTGAATAATAAGGATGTGAAATCCGCATCTGACATTAACGCAGCGATTAAAGATGCTGTGAAAAACGGACGCAAGGCAGTTCTGCTGCAGGTTCAGCGTAATGGCCAGAACAGCTTTGTTGCTCTGCCGGTTGATCAGGGCTGATCTGTTCTGATAGGTTGAAATAAGAAAAGGCGGTGCTTAAACAGTGCCGCCTTTTCAAACATTTACACTCTGCTCTGAGGGTTGCTGATGCGTATTTTGATTATTGAAGATGACCGCGAAGCGGCACGGTATCTGGAAAAAGCATTTGCTGAAGCCGGACATATTGCTGATGTGGCCGGTGATGGCGAAACCGGCTATACGCTGGCTGAGAATAATCATTATGACGTGCTGATCATTGACCGCATGCTGCCGAAGCGTGACGGCCTTTCTGTCATCGCCGGATTACGCGCACAGGGGCAAACCACACCGGCGCTCATTCTTTCAGCTTTGGGGCAGGTGGATGACCGTGTGACAGGCCTGCGTGCAGGCGGTGATGATTATCTCACCAAGCCATATGCATTCTCGGAACTGCTGGCGCGGGTTGAGGTTTTGCAGCGCCGTGTCAGCCCGAAAGAAGCAGACACAGTTTACCGTGTTGGTGATCTGGAACTCGACCGTCTCTCCCATACGGCACGCCGAGCCGGTACTGAGATCAATTTGCAGCCGCGCGAATTCCGCCTGCTGGAATATCTGATGCGCCATGCGGGGCAGGTGGTAACCCGCACGATGCTGCTGGAAAATGTCTGGGATTATCACTTCGACCCGCAAACCAATGTGATCGATGTTCATATCTCGCGCCTGCGTTCCAAAATCGAAAAGGATTTTGACGAGCCTTTGCTGCATACCGTGCGCGGAGCGGGCTATATGCTGAAGGCGGGAACATCTGCAGCCAAATCCAAAGTGGCGGACAGTCAATGATGAGCCGGTTGAGCGCCTTGCTGAGCACGACAGCCGTCCGGCTGTCGGCTTTATATTTGTTGCTGTTTCTGCTCAGTGCGATGGCGCTGTTTTTCTATATGACCAACCTGTCGGTCAATTTTCTGACTGCGCAAACACAAAAAGCTTTGCTCGATGAGGTGACAAGTGTCACGCAGTCTTATGAGCGCGGTGGTATTCCGCTGCTGGTGCGCACGATTGACCGGCGCTCCCGCCAGCCCGGTGCTTTCCTTTATCTGATTTCTGATCCCGCAGGGCGTATTCTCTCCGGCAATGTGGAGAGCCTTGAGCCGGGCGTGCTGGATATTAGCGGCATGTCAGACCGGCCATTCACCTATATGCGCTATGGCGAACAGGGCAATGCCGAGAAACACAAGGCAATTGCCATTGTCTTCGCTATTCCGAATGGTATGCGTGTTCTGATCGGCCGCGATCTGAGTGAGCCGGAGCTGTTCCGTGATATTATGCGCCGTGCTTTGGTGCTGGCGCTGGGCATCATGGGAATTGGCGCTTTCCTGATCTGGTATTTTGTCGGTCGCAGGGCGTTGTTACGTCTCAAACAGGTGTCGAGTTCCTCACAACGCATTATGGCCGGTGATCTGGGTGAACGTCTGCCGGTTAGCGGTTCAGGCGATGAGTTCGATCGGCTGTCGATTAATCTGAACGCCATGCTGGGACGGATTGAAGAACTGAATGACGGGTTGAAACATGTCTCGGACAATATCGCCCATGATCTGAAAACCCCGCTGACGAGACTGCGTAATAAGGCGGAAGCCACACTTTCCGGCCAGAAAGAGAATACGGAATATCGCGCGGCTCTCGAAGATATTATTGCAGAATCCGATCAACTGATCCGTACGTTCAATGCAATCCTGATGATTTCGCGTCTTGAGGCAGGTTACTCATCCGAGAATATGGAAGTACTACCGGTCAATCCGATCCTGCATGATGTGGCAGAGCTTTATGAGCCTGTTGCGGAAGATGCGGGGCTGGAGCTTGTTGTTGAAGCCGGTGCGGATATCAGCCTGCGGATCAATCGTGAGCTGGTTGGCCAGACTATTTCCAATCTGATTGATAATGCGATCAAATATTCACCAGTCGCGGATGAGGGCGGTGAAAACCGGACAAAGATCACCGTGGCGATGAAGCAAGAGGGCGATCAGATATTAATCAGCGTTGCCGATCAGGGCGCGGGTATTCCGGAAGCGATGCGCGAACAGGCGACAGAGCGTTTTGTGCGCCTTGAAGAAAGCCGCACGCAACCGGGCTCCGGTCTTGGTCTCAGTCTGGCAAAAGCGGTGATGAAACTGCATGGCGGCAGTCTGATGCTGGAAGATAATTCACCGGGACTGCGGGTTGTTCTTGCTTTTCCTGCCCTGCCTGAGACAAAACAGTAATCAGGTAGGAATCTGTAGCGCATCCCGAAAAGTGCGTAGCGGTTTTCGGATAAGATGCGCGTGGAAACAGGAACGCATCCCGAAAAGTGCGTAGCGGTTTTCGGATAAGATGCGCGGCAACAAAGGGACAGAGCATTTCTTCTGTTTTAATTGAAACGGGAAATGCTCTGGGGGTGGAATTGCAGCATGACCGGTGTTTTGTTTTTTGATAGTTCGCTGAAATCTCTGACAGTTCCCGATCAGCAACAGGCAAAGATTTACCTGCAAAATTTAACAAGAGCGGCGGCGGAGCGCGGATGCAGTGCTCTGAGTCGCTATCTGAAAACCGCAGATGAAACCAGATTTTTGGCAGCAATTCTCGATTGCTCATCTTTCCTGAGGGAAGTGACAGAAACCTGTCCTGAAATTCTGGAAAGCCTGTTTGCCGCGCCGCTCGATGCACTGCTGGCACAGGCATTAGAGCAGATCTCTGCTCTGGGTACTGATCCGGAAATGACGGAAAACCGGTTGATGACGGAACTGCGCCGTCTCAAGAAAACTGCCCATGTGCTGATTGCGCTGGATGATCTGGCAGGCTTTGCCGATGTGATGCAAACCACCAATCGCCTGAGTGATCTTGCAGAGGCCAGCCTGCGTGCTGCCGTACAATTCTTGCTTCTTGAAAGCGATACAAAAGGCAAACTGGCTCTGCCGGATCGTAACCATCCTGAAAAAGACAGCGGGCTGATTGTGCTCGGTATGGGTAAGTTCGGCGCAAGAGAGCTGAATTATTCTTCCGATATTGATCTGATTATTTTTATCGACAGTGATCGTCCGGCCATTACCGACCCTTACGAATGTGTTGATCTGTTCTCACGCATGGCGCGGCGGCTGGTCAAGATTTTGCAAGACAGAACGGCGGACGGCTATGTCTTCCGTGTGGATTTGCGTCTGCGCCCTGATCCGGGGGCAACGCCACTGGCTATTCCGGTGAGCGCAGCACTGCATTATTATGAGGGGCGCGGCCAGAACTGGGAACGCGCGGCGATGATTAAAGCGCGCCCTGTCGCCGGTGATATCACGTCGGGCGAGCAATTTATCAAAGAACTCGCGCCCTATGTCTGGCGCAAATATCTCGATTATGCGGCGATTGCTGATATCCATTCGATCAAACGTCAAATCCATGCGCATCGCGGTCATGGCGACATTGCTGTGCGGGGCCATAATGTGAAACTCGGGCGCGGCGGTATCCGCGAGATCGAATTTTTCGTGCAGACCCAGCAGTTGATTGCAGGCGGGCGCTTTCCTGAATTGCGCGGCTCGCAAACATTGGCGATGCTCACCAAACTTTATGAGCGTGGTTGGGTGGGTGAAAATGCGCGCGATCAGTTGAGCCGCAATTATCAATTTCTGCGCAATGTTGAGCACCGTATTCAGATGGTGGCTGATGAACAGACGCATATTCTGCCGGAAGATGATGAGGGTTTCAGCCGCATCGCTTCGATGATGGGATATCCGGATAATGAAAGCTTCACAGCGGAGTTTCTGGCCGTTTTGCGCACTGTTGAAAAGCATTATGCGGCATTGTTTGAGCAAGCGCCGGAACTTGGCAGCAGTGGCGGCAATCTGGTCTTTACCGGCGAGACGGACGATCCTGATACGCTGCAAACCTTGTCACAGCTTGGTTTTGAACGTCCGAGTGATATTTGTCGTATCATCCGCACATGGCATTTTGGCCGCTATCGCGCAACGCAAACAGCAGAAGCACGTGAACGCTTAACCGAACTCACACCCGCCTTGCTGAATGCCTTTGCAGCAACCGAGCGTGCCGATGATGCTCTGTTACGTTTTGACGGTTTTCTGCAAGGCCTGCCATCCGGTATTCAACTTTTCAGCCTGCTGCAGTCCAATCCGGCATTGCTCAACCTGTTGGTTTTGGTGATGAGCGCGGCACCGCGTCTGGCTGAAATTATCACCCGTAAGCCGCATGTCTTTGACGGTATGCTCGACCCGCGCATTTTCTCCGAATTGCCAACGCGTAGCTATCTCGAAGAGCGGCTGGATACGTTCCTCACTCATGATGAACCTTATGAAGAAACGCTCGACCGTTTGCGTATTTTTGCAGCCGAACAGCGGTTTCTGATCGGCATTCGCTTGCTGACCGGTGCGATTGACGGCGTGCGTGCGGGCAGGGCTTTCTCTGATCTGGCCGAGCTGATGATCGACCGTGCGTTGAGTGCGGTGATGAAAGAATTCACCATCCGCCATGGCCAAATTGCCGGTGGCCGCATTGCAGTGTTGGCCATGGGAAAACTGGGAAGCCGCGAACTCACCGCCGGTTCCGATATTGATATCATCCTGCTCTATGATCACGATGCGGATGCTGACTATTCGGACGGTGAGAAGCAGCTTGCCGCATCGCAATATTATATCCGTCTGACACAGCGCCTGATCGCGGCATTGTCCGCACCTATGGCCGAGGGTGTGCTTTATGAAGTGGATATGCGCCTGCGCCCAAGCGGCAATAAAGGGCCGGTGGCAACCCATATTGAGGCTTTCGGTAAATATCAGCGCAATGATGCATGGGTATGGGAGCATATGGCGCTGACCCGCGCCCGCGCCATTGCCGGTGACCAGTCCTTCCGTGACGAGATTGATGCGGAGGTCGATGCTATTCTCGCTATTCCTTCAGAGGTGAAAAAGACCGCGAAGGAAATGACCGATATGCGCGCGCTGATTGCCAGTGAAAAACCACCCCGTGACAATTGGGATTTGAAACTGCGTTCCGGCGGTTTGATTGATCTGGAATTTATCGCCCAGTTCGCCGTGCTGACAGGGCAGGTGGCGACAGATATCCGTCATACTTCCACAGAGTTAAATCTGCGTCATCTGAAGCCGGATTTTTCCAGTCCTGCACTGGCCGAGGAACTGGCCACAGCCCATCATTTCTACAGCAATCTTACGCAGATCATCCGTCTCTGTGTGGATGATAATACGGGGCGGGAGGATTACCTGCCGGGCTTGCTGGAATTGCTGTGCCGCGCTGCTGAATTGCCGGATATTGTCCATGTCGAACATCAGCTGGATCAGACGACAGATACCGTGTCAAAAGCCTTTAAACAATTGCTTAAAGGCTGATCTCACGCGGCAACATCATTGCTGATCTGGTTTGTACCGGCAGGCACAACGCGGTCAGGAATACGCACGGAAACAATGGTGCCCACACCTTCTGTCGAGCAGATGCGCAGGGCGCCATTATGCAACTCAGCCAATGAGCGCGAGATAGCAAGTCCCAGACCGGAGCCCGTATGGGTCTTGGTGAATTGGTTTTCCACCTGTTCAAACGGATGGCCGAGCTTCTTCAGCGCATCACGCGGAATACCGCAGCCGGTATCCTTGATGGTGAGGATCAGCGCACCATTGGTCTTGCGGGCGCGCACCAGAATGCGACCGCCGTCACCGGTGAACTTCACCGCATTGGACAGAAGATTAATCAGCACCTGCTTGATCGCACGGCGGTCAGCGCTGGCGGTGATCGTGTCGGCAATGCTGGTCTCAACGGCAATATGCTTCTGCTCTGCCTGCAGAGAGATCACACGCACGGTTTCTTCAATCAGCGGATAGAGATCAATCTCTTCGCGATCCAGAGAGAAATGACCGGCTTCAATCTTCGACATATCGAGAATGTCATTGATAACATTGAGCAGATAATTGCCGCTGGTATGAATGTCGTGAATATATTCCGCATAACGCTCGGAACCGAGCGGGCCGAATGTGCCTGCCGAGATCATTTCAGAGAAGCCGATAATCGCATTGAGCGGCGTGCGCAATTCATGGGACATATTGGCAAGGAATTCAGACTTGGCACGGTTCGCGCTTTCCGCACGTTCCTTTTCTGTCGCATATTTGGAGGCCAGTTCTGACAGCTCGCGCACGCGGTCTTTTTCCGCTTTACGGGCAAGGCTCAGATCCTGAATGGTCGCCATCAGACGGCGCTCACTATCCACCAGACGTTCCTGATGCAGCTTCAGCTGGGTAATGTCTGTACCAACCGATACCAGACCACCGTCCTGTGTGCGGCGTTCGTTGACCTGCAGCCAGCGGCCATCGCCAAGCTGGCGCTCGAAAGTCTGCGCACCACTGCGGTCATTTTCATTGGCCATGCGGCGTTCAAAAGCGGCAGGGCGCAGCAGCGGCTGAATATCTTCGCGCGTTACACCGGCCTTCAGTGCTGTGGCAGGCAGACCAGCATATTCATTATATTTGCCGTTGGACATCACCAGACGGCTCTCGGCATCCCAGAGAACGAAAGCCTCGGAAATGCTTTCAATCGCCTCACGGATGCGCAGATCGGCTTCTGCTGTCGCTTGCGCAAAGCGGTGCTGTTCGCTGACGTCAAAAGCAATACCAACTAGATGCACATCACCTTCATTGGCGATTTCCGCACGTACGCGCATCCACACCCAGTAGCCGTCGGCATGACGCATACGCAGCACTTTGTCGACCTGACGCAATTCGCCGGACATAACCTGCGTGGCGATTTCGTAGAGATCACCATCCACCGGATTAACAATCGCGGCTACATCGCCAAAGGACAGCACACTGTCTACCGCTTCATAGCCGAGCATTTCATACATCGAGCGCGACCAGTACATGCGTCCGCGCGCCATATCCCAGTCCCAGAGACCGCAACGTCCGCGCGCCAGTGCCAGATCAATCCGCTTTTGAATCTGATGGGAGAAATCATCGGCATCGCGGGCACGCGCTGCCTGAGAGAAATAGGCATAAAGAATAGCCAGCAGCACACCGGCAGTCGCAGCAAACAGCGTAATATTCAGCGAGAGAACCTGTCGCCAGTCTTTAAAAATTGCTTTTTCAGTGTTGAAAGTCAGAACAGAAAAGGCACCGGCCGCAGCAGCCTGCACATTCTGCGGTTCAACTTTTTCAGCGGCTGCAAAAGCAGCTTCACTGCGATATTTTACAGGCAACACACCGGCGCGGCTGCCAAACATCAAGAGCGGCTGTGCTTCGGTGAACAGCGTCTCGGCCTGAATGCCGAGCAATTGACGGCCGCTCAGAGCAGCAACGATCTTTGAGTTTTCATCGAGAATGGCAAGTTCAAGCCCTGCATTAATCAAGCCCTGCGAACGCAGTTCAACCAGTAAATTCTGGATGGAACTATAGTCACCGTCGCTGTCCGCAGGTGGTACAGATTCAATCTGTTTTTGCAGCTTCGAAGCGACATGCGCGGCAGTCAGCGCCATTTGGTGGCGGGCATCGCTTTCGATCTCGTCACGCTGATTGAGCAGCGACAACATGCGCGCACCGGCGAGAATAATCAGAAAAGCAATAATCAGCACCGGCACGACGCGGCGCAGCAATGGCTCGAGGGAAAGGAGCTTACGGTAGGCAGGGCCCGACAACAGATAAACATAGCCGGAAAGCTTGAAACGCTTGCGCTGGCTTTGTCTTTCTGAGGTGTAACGGACACCATTCGGCGCGCGGTACGCGTCGGTATTTGCCATCCTGTGGCCCCTCATCTGAGTGGTTGCTTTTGAAGTGATTCGGGGTGAGAAATCCGAATAACCCTAATGAATCAAATGTGATTCGCTGTGTCCAGTGCTTTTAATTAATAATTAATAAAAAACCTGCGCCGATTCGAAGGTGATTCGATCAGTTTTCGGAAGGTGACACGTGAGGTCAGTGCTGCATGATTCTGATTTGATTCAGAAATACACTGCCGTTCAGTCTTTATCGTAAAACATTGTGTTCTTTTTAAAGCGTTTCCTGAAATGCAGAAGACGGGTGCGGAAGTTCTGATGAGCTTCCGCACCCTTATTTTGTCAGGCCAGCATGCGTTCTGTAATATCATGCACATCAGCTGAGAGGTTTTCAGCCTGAGCGATGGTTTCCAGTGCTGTTTTCAGGTGGTCGCGGCGTGCCGGTTCCAGCGTTTTCCATGAGCGCAGGCTGGTCAGCAGGCGCGACGCCAGTTGCGGATTTTCCCGGTCAATTGTCAGGATCAGATTGGTGAAAAACGCATAGGTTTTGCCGTCCGGCCGGTTGAAGCCGGTCGGATTGCCTGCTGCAAAGGCACCAAGCAAAGCGCGTGTTCTGTTCGGATTGTCGAGCGAGAACAGCGGATGCTGCATCAGTTGTTGTACAGTTTCCAGCGCATCAGGTGCAGGGCGGCGCGCCTGCACACCAAACCACTTGTCCATTGCCAGCGGTACATTGCCATAGTCTTTTTCAAACTGTGCCAAGGCCTGTGTCGCATTGTCATGACCGTAAAAGCGATGCACCAGCAAGGTCAGAGCCGCAATTTTGTCTGTCATATTGTCAGCGTCATTGAACTGGGCATAGACACGCGCAGGGTCGTTATCCGAGGCTGCAAGATAGCTCAGCAAGCCTGCTTTGAGCGCGCGTTTTCCTGCACCTTCCGCATCCGGTGTGAAAGCTGCGTTGTCTTGCAAGCTCGCATAGGTTTTGGCGAACAGCGCAGCATTCTGCGCGGCAATCACGGAGAGCAGTGCTTCTCTGCTGCTGCGGATCAGGTCAGGATCAATATTGCTGCCAAGTTCGCGGGCAATATCCGCTTCTTCCGGCAGGGAGAGGCATAGTGCACGGAAAGCGTGATCCAGTGTCTCATCCTGCACCAGTTCAGCCAATAATTCTGCCAGTGCCGGATCGAATGCGACCGGCTCCTGCAGGCGCAGTTTTTCAACATTGCTCATAATGGCATTGCTCATCAGCTGATGAATGACCTGCCAGCGGCCAAAAGCATCACTGTCATGACGGGCAAGAAACAGCTGCTCCTCACGGCTCAGTTGCTGGCTGAGATGCACCGGCGCTGAGAAACCGCGCAACAGAGAGAGAACCGGCTTTTCAGCAATATTGTGGAATGTCCAGCTTTGTGATGCTTCCCGCAGATGCAGGACATCGCCTTCAAGTCCTGCACCCTCATGGGAAGAAACAGCGATATCTTTGCCATCGGCACCGATCAGCCCGAATTTGACCGGAATATGCATGGGCTGCTTATGGCTCTGACCCGGTGTCGGATCCGTCTTTTGTCCCAAAGTGAGGCGCAGGCTCCGGCTTGCGGCATCATAGTCACAGCTGACAGTCACAAGCGGTGTACCTGCCTGATCGTACCACAGCGCAAAATGGGCGAGGGAGCGACCGGTCACATCCTCAAAACATTTGATGAAATCTTCAATCGTCGCGGCTTCACCATCATGACGGCTGAAATAGAGATCAAGACCTTTATAGAAAGGCGCATCACCGATAATGGTGCGCAACATACGGATCAGTTCACTGCCTTTTTCATAAACCGTTGCCGTGTAGAAATTATTGATCTCCCGATATTCTTTCGGCCGTACCGGATGTGCCAGCGGGCCGCCGTCTTCCGGAAATTGCTGTGCTTTGAGAATTTTCACTTCGTCAATGCGATGCACAGCGCGCGAACGCATGTCACTGGAAAATTCGTGGTCACGATAGACCGTCAGCCCTTCTTTCAGGCAAAGCTGAAACCAGTCACGGCAGGTAATGCGGTTGCCCGTCCAGTTGTGGAAATACTCATGGGCAATCACTGCTTCGATACCGGCATAATCCGTATCAGTGGCCGTCTGCGGATCAGCGAGAACATATTTATCGTTAAAGATGTTCAGCCCTTTATTCTCCATCGCGCCCATATTGAAATCGGACACGGCAACGATGTTGAAAATATCGAGATCATATTCGCGGCCATAAACTTCTTCATCCCAGCGCATTGAGCGTTTCAGCGCATCCATTGCATAAGTCGCGCGGTCTTCATTGCCATGCTCGACATAGATATTCAGCGCGACTTGCCTGCCGTTAAGCGTGGTGAACTGATCGCTGATCGAACCGAGATCACCGGCAACCAGCGCAAAAAGATATGACGGCTTGGGGTGCGGATCATGCCACAGCGCAAAATGACGGCCATTGGCGAGATCGCCGCTTGCTTCAAGATTGCCGTTGGAGAGCAGAATTGGCGCAGCCTGTTTGTCTGCCTCAAGACGAACCGTATAGACCGAGAGAACATCCGGCCGGTCGGGGAAATAGGTTATACGGCGAAAGCCTTCCGCTTCACATTGGGTCGTATAGACATTGCTGGAGCGATAAAGCCCCATCAGCTGCCGGTTGGTTGTCGGGTTGATCCTTGTGACAATCTCCAGCGTAAACGCGCTCTGCTGCGGCAGGGAGCGGATGGTCAGCAGTTCCGGCGTCGCAGTATAATCACTGACCGGCTGCCCATTAATGTGCAGGCTCACCAGTTCCAGCTCATCGCCGTCCAGTATCAGCGGTGTGGCGAGAGAAACACGGTCGCGGCGCTCAATCGTCAGGCGGGCTGTGATAATGGTTTTTTCCGGATCAAGCTGAAAATCCAGCTCGGTTTTGCGTATCAGGTAATCTGACGGGCGGTAATCTTCGAGGCGAAAGACATGACCTGTATCGGTACGCATAACTGCTCCTGAACTGACTTAAAACATATGGATATGAAGCTAAAACATTTCGTGGACGGGTGAAACTGCCTGTGACGAGAAATTCCTCTGATTGTTTCAAATGATAATATGAAGCGCCCGTTTCGCCAGTACGATCAGCATGGTTTTCGGGGCTGATAAAGTTTTTGGTATTTCCCGGAAATTCTGCAAATAGTGCTGGAAAACCGGCCTCAACCAGCTATGGTGTTTGCATATAAAAGAGGGAGTCTGCCGTACCGGATTTGACGGCAGTTAAGGAATTTTCATTGTGAATGCCCCTGAGCGCCATCTGCCTTTGGCAGATACACCCGCCGCTGCAGATGAACCAAGGCCATTGCTTGGTATTGCCTGCAAAGTTACATCTGTCTTCATTTTTGTGCTGATGTCGACACTGCTGAAGTCTGCAGAAGGCATACCTGCGGGGGAACTGGTATTCTTCCGCTCGTTCTTTGCGATTTTTCCGGTTGTGATTTATCTGGCCTATACGCATCAGCTGCAAGGCGCGATGCAGACCTCGGATATTTTCGGCCATATCTGGCGCGGGCTTGTCGGGGTTATGTCCATGCTTAGCGGGTTCTATGCTCTGACCTTGCTGCCACTGCCGGAAAGCATTGCCATCAATTACGCATCTCCGCTGATGATCGTGGTACTGAGCGCAATCTTCCTGAAGGAACAGGTGCGCATTTATCGCTGGAGCGCGGTGCTGGTCGGTTTTGTCGGTGTGCTGATTATTGTTTGGCCGCGTCTCAGCCTGTTTTCCGGCGGTGGCGTGAGCCATGGTGAGGCGGTCGGTGCGGTCTTTGCGCTGATCGGGGCTTTATCATCGGCCGTTGCCATGATGCTGGTGCGCAAACTGGTGAAGCGTGAGCGTACCGCAACGATTGTGATCTATTTCTCGCTCACATCAACGGTGATTGCACTGTTCACAATGCCTTTCGGCTGGGTCGTGCCGCAATGGTGGCAGCTGGCGCTGCTGATTGCAGCGGGCTTTGCGGGCGGCATTGCGCAGATTTTCTTGACCGAATGTTATCGCCACGCGGATATGTCCACCATCGCTCCGTTTGAATATACATCCATGTTGCTCGGTCTTGGTATCGGTTATGTGGTTTTTGGCGATGTGCCGACACTGCCGATGCTGATCGGCAGCACAATTGTGATTGGCGCGGGTATTTTCATCATTTTCCGCGAGCATAAATTGTCAGGCAGAAAACTGAGAAGGAACTGAAAAACTTAGAGCATAATTCCTTAAATTTGGATCAGTTTAAGGTAAAATTATGCTCTACTTTTAAAGTGTTAGAGCGACCTTTGTGCGCCCAAAGGGGCGCCCGACGCTCTAGTCCTTGATGTTTTCAGTTGAACTGTTTTCTGCCGGGGGTTCTTCTGTTTCTTCCTCCGGCACATCGCTGCGCGGATCCATCTGATAGCTTTCAGGCGTATTGATATTCTTGGTCGCCTGATATTTGAATTCGGTTTTCTGATCGCTGATGGCAGGGCGCTCGCGCAGGCTGATACGCCATAAAGCATGCAGCCCATAGGCGGCAAAACAGATAATCAGCGTTACCGGCATACCGGTCTTGCCGAAGCTCTCCATCATCCGCGCGGCAATCTGCGGGCCGATCACATTGCCGATGCCATAAACAATCAGCAAACCGCCGGAAATTTTAACGAATTCATTGGCCTCCGCATAGTCATTGGCATGAGCGACATTGAGGCTGTAAATCGGAAACAACACCGCCCCCATCAGGAAAATGACCATATAGCCGCTCAGGCCGTCTGCCGGTGAAAACAGCATCAACACCAGAGACAGAATAACGCCGATAATACCGCTCAGCACCATGACATAACGGCGGTCGACAAAATCCGAAAAACGCCCCAGCGGATACTGAAAAATAGCACCGCCGATCATCGCTGTAACCAGCATTGTCGCGATGCTTAGATTGTCGAGACCATTCATCTGGCCGTAAATCGGCGCCAGAATATTCCACGCACCGGCAATAATGCCGGACACGAGGGAGCCGACAACAGCTGCGGGAGAGCGCTTATACAGGCCTTTAATATCCAGAGAAACCTGTGTCAGCGGCTTCGGTGACTCCGCGCGCGACAGGGCGGTCGGGATCAGAGCGAAGCTGTAAATCAGGGTGCAGATGATAAACAGGGTCTGCGTGGAAGGATCACCAAAAGGCAGAATATACTGGCCGGACATGGTGCCGACCATGGTGGTGATCATATAGACTGAGAAGATCATGCCGCGGCTGTCATTATTGACGCGCTCATTCAGCCAGCTTTCCACCACCATATAGCCGCCTGCCAGAGAGAAACCGGCCAGCCCGCGAAAGGCCATCCATGCGATCGGGTCGATAATCAGCGAATGCAGCAGAAGCGACATGCCGAGAATGGTCAGCAAAACGGTAAAGACGCGAACATGCCCGACATTGCGCACGAAGATCGGCACCACCAGACAGCCCGCTGTAAAGGCGAGGGAATAGAATGTCCCCATCCAGCCGATTGTAATGGTTGACCAGCCTTCCATACCGGCGCGGATCGGCAGCAGCAGACCTGCCAGACCACCGGCCATAAGCATCAGAAGCGTACTGAAAAGAAGCGCTGTAATCGGCAACAACTGAGCTGGCATGGATTTATCCGGACACTGAACCTGCAAGAGCAGGCTATCGTAAATGCGAAAATATTCAGCGACGCTTTATTGTAAAAAACAATGCAGGGATACTGGCATTTTTAGTCGGGAATGAAATTCTTTTTCACGGATGTTTATGTCGCATTTAAACTGGTGATGCAGCTAGAGCGGTTTGCGTCCAGACTGGATTATAGCGCTCGCTCTAGATTCTTTATTTGGTCGCATTATCACGGGCGTCAAGTTGATCCAGCTTGACTGTGAAATGCTCTAGAGCGCCGTGTGCCAGACTTGGCACACAAAGGTCGCTCTAACACTTTAAAATGAGAGCATAATTTTACCTCAAACTGATCCAAGTTTAAGGAATTATGCTCTGGTCAGACGGCACTCTCGGCCAGACGCATTTTGACCATCAGCCAGTCTTCCCATGCGAAGCGTTTTTGAGCCGGTGTGCGCAGCAAATAATCCGGATGCAGGCTTGGCATAATCGCAACGCTCTGCTCTCCGGCAGTCGTGAGACTGTGCCAGTTACCGCGCAATTTATAAATCGGCTCACGGGAGCCGGTCAGGGCTTTGGCAGCAGGATCACCCAGTGCAACAATCACTTTTGGTGCAACCAGTTCAATCTGCCGGTCAAGAAACGGACGGCATAAGTCCAGTTCCAGCGGTGTCGCAGGGCGGTTGCCCGGCGGACGCCATGGCAATGTATTGGCCAGATAGGCTTGTTCGCGCGTCAGATTAATAGCGGCAAGGATGCGGTTGAGCATCTGCCCTGCAGGGCCGGAGAAGGGAATACCTTCCAGATCATCATCACGCCCCGGCGTATCACCGATCACCATCAGTTCTGCATCTGCCGTACCGTCTGCAAAGCAGATATTCTTGGCGGTGAATTTCAGGCGGCAGCCGTCAAAACCGGCCATTGCCTGCTGCAAGTCATCAAGACTGGCTGCGCTGCGGGCAAGCTTGCGGGCATCTTCCAGCAAAATTTCCGGTGCAATTGCGGCCTGTGCAGGCACAGATGCTGCGGCCTGCGGCTTTTGCTGGGTACGGTTTGCCTGCGGTGCATCACTGCGTGCCTGAGACTGCATGCCACCTGCCTGTGCAGGTGTGGCATTGCGCATAGAATTATCAGGCTGGGCTGTGCGTTTCGGCTGTGCGGCTGCCAGTGTTGCAGCTTCTGCAAAACGGTCAATTGGTGCATCACTCAGTGCGGAATCCACGCCGGCTTCCGCATAGAAACGAATCAGATCTTCCCAATTGGCTGTGATTGCAGTGTCTGACACACGATTGTTCCGGTTTTAGGCTTGTTTACAGTTCTGAGGTCGCAAATTGCAGAAGCTTTGGCAAGGGCTTTCGGGCATGCCTGTTTAAAAACCATTTACATTGACGTAAACGTCAATATTATAGTGATCTGTTAGTGAACAAACGTCATGATCTGAGGCGATTTTGGACAATAGGACGCATTTGAACTGTGTTACAACTCTGTATCAGGTGGAGATGAAGCATTTCATCGTCCTTTGATCAGCACGATAATGCGGCAATTAAAAGAATAGAACGAGCGCAGCGGATGTGATGAACACGATACGCTCTGGTTTATAAAAAAACGGGAACCCAAGCTGCGCCCGATGCTATGGAGGTATAAATGAACAACGAACACGAACTTCCTGAACGGGAAAGTATGGAGTTCGACGTTGTGATCGTCGGCGCAGGCCCTGCCGGTCTTGCTGCGGCGATCCGTTTGAAACAGAATA
Source organism: Pseudochrobactrum sp. AO18b (assembly GCF_000409565.1). Lineage (NCBI taxonomy): Bacteria > Pseudomonadati > Pseudomonadota > Alphaproteobacteria > Hyphomicrobiales > Brucellaceae > Pseudochrobactrum > Pseudochrobactrum sp. AO18b. The sequence goes on along the minus strand of NZ_ANNO01000123.1, from coordinate 1,620 downwards.
ATCCGGAACTCTCCGTCGTGGTTCTGGAAAAGGGCGGGGAAGTCGGTGCGCATATTCTGTCCGGCGCTGTTGTTGATCCGGTTGGTATCGACAAGCTGCTGCCTGACTGGCGCGAAGAAAGCGATCATCCTTTCAAAACTCCGGTAACGGATGACCAGTTTCTGGTGCTCGGACCTGCGGGCTCTGTAAGATTGCCGAATTTCGCAATGCCGCCGCTGATGAATAACCACGGTAATTATATTGTGTCGCTGGGCAATGTGGCGCGTTGGCTGGGTACCCATGCGGAAAATCTCGGCGTGGAAATCTATCCGGGCTTTGCCGCTGCCGAAGTGCTTTATAATGATGCCGGTGCTGTAACCGGTGTCGCGACCGGTGATATGGGCGTGGAACGCAATGGCGAGCCGGGGCCGAATTACACACGCGGCATGGAACTGCACGGTAAATATGTGCTGTTTGCAGAAGGTGCACGCGGCTCTCTCTCCAAGCAGGTGATTGCAAAATACAAGCTGGATGAAGGCCGTGAACCGGCCAAATTCGGTATCGGCCTGAAAGAACTCTGGCAGATTGACCCAAAGAAGAGCAAGCCGGGTCTAGTGCAGCACTCTTTCGGCTGGCCGCTGGATTTGAAAACCGGTGGCGGTTCCTTCCTTTACCATCTGGAAGACAATCTGGTGGCTGTCGGTTTTGTGGTGCATCTCAACTACAAGAACCCGTATCTGTCTCCGTTTGAAGAGTTTCAGCGTTACAAGACACATCCGACGATCCGTCCGACTTTTGAAGGTGCCAAGCGCATCTCCTATGGCGCGCGCGCGATTACTGAAGGCGGCTGGCAGTCCGTGCCGAAGCTGACATTCCCCGGCGGTGCGCTGATCGGTTGTGCGGCCGGTTTTGTGAACGTGCCGCGTATCAAAGGCTCACATAATGCGGTGCTGTCGGGCATTCTCGCGGCGGATAAGGTTGCGGAAGCGATTGCTGCCGGTCGTGCGAATGACGAAGTTATCGGCATCGAAAATGAATGGCGCGACAGCGCTATCGGCAAAGACCTGAAGCGCGTTCGCAATGTCAAACCGCTGTGGTCGAAATTCGGTACCATTATCGGTGTGGCACTGGGCGGTCTGGATATGTGGACAAACCAGCTGTTCGGCTTCTCTTTCTTCGGTACGCTGAAACACGGCAAGACCGATGCGGCGGCGCTGGAACCGGCGGCTAAACACAAGCCTATCACCTATCCGAAGCCTGATGGTGTGGTGAGCTTTGACCGTCTGTCGTCAGTGTTCCTGTCGAGCACCAACCATGAAGAAGATCAGCCGGTTCACTTGCAGGTCAAAAATCTGGAACTGCAGCTGAAATCCGAACATGATGTTTTTGCAGGGCCTTCAACACGCTATTGCCCTGCGGGTGTTTATGAATGGGTTGAGAAGGACGGCAAGGAAACTTACGTCATCAATGCGCAGAACTGCGTGCATTGCAAAACCTGTGACATCAAAGACCCGAACCAGAATATCAACTGGGTTACGCCACAAGGCGGCGAAGGACCGGTCTATGCCAACATGTAATGTTGGCATTTGAGGCCGTGTCCGTCTCGACCGCCGTCAGTAAAGATGTCGGAGAGGGACCGGT
>NZ_ANNO01000122.1:0-4258 GCF_000409565.1 Pseudochrobactrum sp. AO18b | reverse complement strand
GTAATTAATATTACGCGGGGCTTTTGTGTTTTATGTTAATAAACAAATCTAATAGTTTGATTTATTTGTGTAAAATGACGTTGTTGCCTGAAATATCTACTGTGCGATAAAAGCAGGAGTGACGATCTGTGTGGCATGTCGGGCCATTACCGGCAACTCTGACCTTGAGCCATAGGGCATCCTGATCGCAGTCTGTGCGCATCTCAATAACAGTCTGCAGATTGCCGGAGGTTTCGCCTTTCTTCCAAAGCGACTTGCGTGACCGCGACCAGTAATGGGCAATGCCGGTTTCCAGTGTCAGCCGCAGGGCTTCGCTGTTCATATGCGCAACCATCAGCAATTCGCCATCATCCGCACTTGTCACAACTGCGGTTATCAGGCCGGAACTGTCAAAGCGGGGCGCAAAGACAGCACCTTCCTCAGTGCTGTGCTTGTCAGTTTGTGCAGGGAAATCGGCAGGCAGTTTGGTCATGAACCGCTCCGCAGCATGGTCATGAACCGAACCTGATTGGCAACATCCTGTTCAAAAGAGCCTGTAAAGGTGGTCGTCAATGTGGTTGATCCCTGTTTGCGAATACCGCGCATAGCCATGCACATATGTTCCGCTTCAATCAATACAGCAACGCCGAGGGGTTTGAGAATATTCTGAATGCTGTGAGCAATCTGCGCAGTCATGCTTTCCTGAGTTTGCAGGCGATGGGCAAACATATCAACCACACGCGCAATTTTCGACAGGCCGACAACAGAGCCATTCGGCAGATAGCCGATATGTGCCTTGCCGATAATCGGTACCATATGGTGTTCGCAATGCGAGAAGAACTTGATGTCTTTGATGAGAACCATGTCTTTGTAGCCGGCAACTTCTTCAAAAACAGTGCCGAGCTCTTCTTCCGGTGACTGATGATAGCCGGAAAACAGTTCTTTATAGGCTTTTGCCACGCGTTTCGGGGTTTCAAGCAACCCTTCGCGCGACGGATCTTCTCCCATCCAGAGCAGCAATGTTTTTACAGCGGCCTCTGCCTCAGCCTTTGTCGGGCGTGCAACATTGCTGGTCTGTGAATCGGAAATGTGCTTGTTCATATCGAGCTCCCGTAGTCTCTCTCTGTGGAGAGACGAGTTAAACGGACACTGTTACGAAGCTTGCTCAGGCGGTAATTTTAGCTGTACCGCTGAAGGCTTGGCATTTATGTCGGGGCAGTTATCTGGCGTTTTGCAGAATACAGCCAAAGGCCTGCTCTGCCTGTTTGCATTGACTGTCGCGGAAATATCCGCAAAAGGCAAATGCCTGTCCTATATAAAGTATGTCGAAGATATTAAAAGAGCAAAGACAGCCGATTTATGTCGTATTTCGGTTGTGCTATTCTCTATAGCGGCTTGAAATGAAATATTTATATAGCCACTTATACAATCATGTCCGGCAATGCGCCGGAACATGCTGAAGGAGAAGCCGGATGATCAATGATATGTATAATGCCCGGATTCTCGAATTTGCCGGTAACATTCCGCATATTGGTCGTCTTCAGTCGCCGGATGCAACAGCGAAGGCGCATTCAAAACTTTGCGGTTCTACCGTGATTGTCGATCTCAAAGTCAGAGACGGTATTGTCGTAGATTTCGCACATGAGGTAAAGGCCTGTGCTTTGGGGCAGGCGACATCGTCGGTAATGGCGCGTCATATTATCGGCTCCACAGAGACTGAACTGCGTGAATTGCAGGCGCAAATGACTGCAATGCTGAAAGATAATGGCGCGCCGCCTGAGGGACGCTTTGAAGATTTGCGTTTTTTCGAGCCGGTGCGTGACTATAAGGCCCGTCATGCATCCACTTTGCTGACATTTGACGCTGTAGTTGACTGTCTGGATCAGATTGCCGCAAAAGCTGCCGTGTAAGCGATATGTGCCCGCAGCCTGAAACTAAATCCCGTAAAAAATTCAGCCGCAACTATCAGGGCGCATGGCGTAAAACACCGGATCGTTTGCTCGGTACAGGGCTTGTGCGGCTTTATCAGCTGACTTTATCGGGCTTTATCGGTAATTCCTGCCGCCATATGCCTACCTGTTCCGAATATGCCTATGAGGCTATTGCCCGTTACGGTTTGTGGACCGGCGGCTGGATGGGTTTGTTTCGGGTTATGCGTTGCGGGCCGTTCGGCACCTGCGGCATTGATCGTGTGCCGGAAGCGCTGGAGCCGCGCTATAAATGGTATTTTCCGTGGCGTTATTGGCACATTTCCGCTGCAAAACCCGATAATGACTAAGCTTTTACGGGGGAAAGGTTTATTTCCCCGTTTAGATTGATTATAGAGACGCTGCCGGTCGCATCTGCACTTCGTTTTGCAGGAGCCGGAAAGCTTTTATTTTGCTCTAAATAACCACCCGCAATCGTTGGCGGGACTGGATGAGGATGACAATGTCTGATCTTATTACTCTCGAATTTCCCGACGGCTCACAGCGTGAATATGATCCGGCCATGACTGGTCTGGCGCTTGCCGAATCCATCTCCAAATCACTGGCCAAGAAGTCTGTCGCCTATGCGGTTGACGGCACCGTGCGTGATTTGTCCGAGCCGCTTGGCGCATCAGGCAAAGTCGAGATTCTCACCCGTGAAGATCCGCGCGCGCTGGAGCTGATCCGCCACGACTGCGCCCACGTTCTGGCTGAAGCAGTGCAGGAGCTTTTCCCTGGCACGCAGGTCACAATCGGACCGGTTATCGAAAACGGCTTCTATTATGACTTCGCCCGCAATGAGCCTTTCACACCCGATGACCTGCCGGTTATCGAAAAGAAAATGCGTGAAATCATTGCCCGCAACAAATCGTTCACACGCGAAGTCTGGACACGCGAAAAAGCTAAGCAGGTTTTCTCCGATAAGGGTGAATCCTATAAGGTTGAGCTGATTGACGCGATCCCTGAAGGTCAGGATCTGAAGATCTATTATCAGGGCGACTGGTTCGATCTTTGCCGTGGTCCGCATATGGCGTCCACAGGTCAGATCGGTAATGCGTTCAAGCTGATGAAAGTTGCCGGTGCTTATTGGCGCGGTGACAGCAACAATCCGATGCTGACACGTATTTACGGTACAGCTTTTGCGAATGATGCTGATCTGCAGCAATATCTGACAATGCTGGAAGAAGCTGAAAAGCGCGATCATCGCCGCCTTGGCCGTGAAATGGATCTGTTCCATTTTCAGGAAGAAGGTCCGGGCGTGGTGTTCTGGCATTCCAAGGGCTGGCGTATGTTCCAGAGCCTTGTCAGCTATATGCGTCGTCGTCTCGATGATCATGGCTATCAGGAAGTCAACGCACCGCAGGTGCTGGATAAATCCCTTTGGGAAACATCCGGTCACTGGGGCTGGTATAAAGACAACATGTTCAAGGTCACCACTGCCGGTGATGACACTGAAGATGACCGTGTTTTCGCGCTGAAGCCGATGAACTGCCCGGGTCACGTGCAGATTTTCAAACATGGTTTGAAGTCCTACCGCGATCTGCCGATCAAAATGGCGGAATTCGGTAATGTGCATCGTTATGAGCCATCCGGTGCACTGCATGGTCTGATGCGCGTTCGCGGCTTTACGCAAGATGATGCGCATATCTTCTGTACTGACGAGCAGATGGCCGATGAATGCCTGCGCATTAACGATCTGATCCTTTCGACTTATGCCGATTTCGGCTTCGACCAGATCACCGTGAAACTCTCCACACGTCCTGAAAAGCGCGTGGGTGATGATGCGCTGTGGGATCGTGCGGAAAGCGTTATGGGCGAAGTGCTCAAGACAATTGAAGCCAATTCCGGCGGCCGCATCAAAACCGGCATTCTGCCTGGCGAGGGCGCGTTCTACGGTCCTAAGTTCGAATATACGCTGAAAGATGCGATCGGTCGTGAATGGCAGTGCGGTACAACGCAGGTTGACTTCAATCTGCCGGAACGCTTCGGTGCATTCTATATCGACAACAATTCCGAGAAGCAGCAGCCGGTTATGATTCACCGCGCTATCTGTGGCTCGATGGAGCGTTTCCTCGGTATTCTGATCGAGAACTTTGCCGGTCATATGCCGCTGTGGTTCGCACCAATTCAGGTTGTTGTGGCAACGATCACTTCGGAAGCGGATGAATATGGTCAGGAAGTTGCTAACTTGTTTAAAAAAGCAGGCTTGCAGGTAACGACCGACTTCCGCAACGAGAAGATCAATTACAAGGTGCGTGAGCACTCGCTGCAGAAAGTGCCGGTCATTCTGGTGCTCGGTAAGCGTGAAGCAG
>NZ_ANNO01000121.1:0-2823 GCF_000409565.1 Pseudochrobactrum sp. AO18b | reverse complement strand
GATAAGGATGAGCTGACCGGCCGTTATCTCGATACTTCGGCAGAAAACTTCTCCAACACAATGCTGATCTCGGTTTATTCCTTCACTGCGCTGGCCAAGCGCGCGGAAAAACTGATGACAGACGGCGGTTCTATGCTGACACTCACCTATTACGGTGCAGAAAAAGTCATGCCGAACTACAATGTGATGGGTGTTGCCAAGGCCGCTCTGGAAGCCAGCGTGAAATATCTCGCTGTTGATCTCGGTCCGCAGAATATCCGCGTTAATGCGATCTCTGCCGGCCCGATCAAGACGCTTGCGGCTTCGGGTATCGGCGATTTCCGCTATATTCTGAAATGGAACGAGTATAACGCACCGCTGCGTCGTACCGTCAGCATTGAAGAAGTCGGCGATTCAGGCCTGTATTTCCTCTCCGATCTTTCCCGTTCCGTGACCGGTGAAGTTCACCACGTGGACAGCGGTTATCATACAATCGGTATGAAAGCCGTGGATGCACCGGATATTTCGGTTGTAAAAGACTGAGGACAGCAGGAATGGCACGGGAAATCATTTACTTCTCGCGTCATGGCGAGACGGACTGGAATGTCTCCCAGCGTGTGCAGGGGCAGATGGACATTGATATCAATGCCCATGGCCGCACACAGGCTGACCGCAACGGCGATATGCTGAAGTCGCTGATTGGTGCGGCAGAAGGATTTGACTTTGTTGCAAGTCCTCTGCGCCGTACCCGTGAGACGATGGAGCGTATCCGCACCCGTATGGGGCTCGACCCGCTGGCTTACCGCACCGATCCTTTGCTGATGGAGGTGCATTTCGGTGACTGGCAGGGGCATATGATGGAAGAGTTCGAGGCTGCCGGTGTCGGCAGTGCAAGTCTCTTGCAGCAGCGTGAGCGTGACAAATGGAACTTTGTTCCGCCGGGCGAACATGCCGAAAGCTACATGATTCTTTCAGAGCGCGTTGCCAAATGGCTTGAAAGCGTGAAGGGCAAAACAGTGTGCGTGACCCATGGCGGTTGCATTCGCACTTTGTTTTATCTGGTTGAAGGCATGAGCGGGCAGGATGCGGCGCATCTTTCCGTGCCGCAGGACAAGCTTCTGAAGCTTGAAAACAACCGTCTTGAATGGGTTTGAATAAAGCAGCTTCTGTATAATAAAAAAGCGCCGGAAACGGCGCTTTTGTCATTTCATGGTGGCCGGTAATTACGGGTTTAACCGCCGTCGGCTTCGTCAATATTGCTGATATAGCGAACATTATCGACGAGATCATAGGTGACGATAACTTTCATGCCCTTTTCAATCGCACTATAATCGAATTCTCCGGGCAGGCGGTAATCTTTGCCATTGTCCAGCGTAATGGTTTCCGTATCTTCATTGATCTTGGTGATCTTACCCTCAGCATCGTCTGCAAGCGCTGTGCCTGCAAAGAGCGGGGCGAGTAACACCGTGAGAATGGCCAAAATACGCATGAGAAATCCTTGTGCGTTATAAAATCCGGTTCCGAAGCTGCAGGTCAATTATGGCATTAGCACGACCTGCTTCTCTGAAAAGCTCTGCTGGAGAGACTAGATCATATCCGCAGATTTTCGCAACATTTTCCGGTTGTTTGGTGCCGATACCGCAAACAGTATCGATTAGCGCCGCTTTTTTGTGCGCCGGTCTTTCTCTCGTTTGACCACTGCTTAAAAGGCGAATAGAAACAGATTACCAAACTGAAATTAAAATGAGCCGCAAAGAACCGGTTCAATCTTGGGGTTTTCTATGTCGCATAACAGCTTTGGCCATCTTTTCCGCGTGACGACCTGGGGCGAAAGCCACGGTCCGGCGCTGGGTTGTATTATTGATGGCTGCCCTCCGGGTATTCAATTTACCGAAGCTGAAATTCAGGCCTATCTTGATAAGCGCAAGCCGGGTCAGTCAAAATATACCACGCAGCGCCGCGAGCCGGATCAGGTGCGGGTCTTGTCCGGTGTTCTCACCAGTGAAGACGGGGTGATGACCACCACCGGCACGCCGATTTCCATGATGATTGAGAATGTGGATCAGCGTTCAAAAGATTATGGTGAGATTGCCCGTCAATACCGTCCGGGACATGCGGATTATGCCTATGATGTGAAATACGGCCTGCGCGATTATCGTGGCGGCGGACGTTCTTCTGCGCGTGAAACCGCAGCGCGTGTTGCTGCCGGTGCAATTGCCCGCAAGGTTGTGCCGGGTTTGAAAATCCGTGCAGCATTGGTAGGCATGGGTATTCACAAAATCGACCGCTCCCGCTGGGATTGGGCCGAGGTCGATAATAACCCGTTTTTCACACCGGATGCAGGCTCAGTAGAACTGTTCGCCAGCTATCTCGATGGTATCCGCAAAAACGGTTCATCTATTGGTGCAGTGATTGAGGTTGTGGCTGAAGGTGTGCCTGCCGGTATCGGCGCACCGCTTTATGCCAAACTGGATCAGGATATTGCGTCCAATCTGATGTCGATCCCTGCAGTAAAAGGTGTTGAGATCGGTAATGGCTTTGAGGCCGCGACGCTGACCGGTGAAGAAAATGCCGACGAAATGCGCATTGATGCCGATGGCAATCCGGTCTTCCTGTCGAATAATGCCGGTGGTATTCTTGGCGGTATCGCAACCGGTGCGCCGATTATTGCCCGTTTTGCCGTGAAACCGACCTCATCCATTCTCACGACACGTCGTTCGATTGATGTGGATAAGAAGGAAGTGGATGTCATGACCAAAGGCCGACATGACCCGTGCGTTGGCATCCGTGCTGTGCCGATTGGTGAAGCAATGCTCGCTTGCGCGATTGCGGATCATTATTTGC
>NZ_ANNO01000120.1:0-4066 GCF_000409565.1 Pseudochrobactrum sp. AO18b | reverse complement strand
ACCGCGGCCAGACTGGCCGCGTCTGATAACCATGGGGCCAGACTGGCCGCGTCTGATAGCCATGGGGCCAGACTGGCCGCGTCTGATAACCATGGGACCAGACCGGTCGCGTATGAAAATATGCTCCAAGCTGGCCGCGTCTCAATTCGGTGCGGCCAGAGCAGTTATATGTGATGTTCTTTGAAAGATGACGGAGTGAAGCATGAGCTATAATCAGAAACAGGTTGTTGATGCACTCCGTGCTTTTGAACGCGGTGAAATCGTTGTTGTTATGGACGATGACGGGCGTGAAAATGAAGGCGATCTGATTGTCGCCGCTGTCCATTGTACAGCGGAGAAAATGGCATTCATCGTGCGCCATACTTCCGGCATCGTCTGCACACCTATGCCGAAAGAGGAGGCCAAACGCCTCAATCTGACGGCAATGGTGGCGGAAAATGATGCACCGCATTCTACTGCCTTCACCATTACCGTTGACTATAAACACGGCACGACAACCGGTATTTCGGCAGATGACCGCACGCTGACTGTGCGCAATCTGGCGAACCCGAATGCTGGCCCCGCGGACTTCGTGCGTCCGGGGCATATTTTCCCGCTGGTGGCGCGTGAAGGCGGTGTGCTGATGCGTTCCGGTCATACGGAAGCGGCAGTCGATTTGTGCAAGCTGGCCAATCTGCCGCCCGTTGGGGTGATCTGCGAACTGGTCAATGATGATGGTTCTGTGATGCGCGGCCCTCAGGTAACGGAATTCGCGGAAACACACGGATTGCACCGCATTACCGTGGCTGATCTGATCGCCTATCGCCAGCGCAAGGAAACGCTGATTGTGCGCATGGGCGAGACCGAAGTGGACACACCGGCGGGGCACGCCTGCGCATTCACCTATCAGTTGCCGTGGGAGCCGATGCAACATGTAGCTCTGGTTTTCGGTGATATCCGTGACGGTGAAGATGTGCCGGTGCGTCTGCATCGGGAAGATGTGCTGGCGGATACATTCGGTGCCGGTTCCGGTCTTGATGCGGTGCTGAAGCGAATGGCTGCGGAAAAGCGCGGGGTGCTGGTGTACTTGCGTGAAGGGTCTGTCGGCGTCGGTAAAAATGACAAGTCGCGCCGCCGTGCGGAAAATCATGACAGGGAAGAGCACAAAGAAGCACAGGCGCGTGAGGAAGAATGGCGCCAGATCGGTCTTGGTGCGCAGATTCTGAAAGATCTCGGCATCAGTTCCATCCGCCTGCTGGCTTCCAAAGAGCGCCATTATGTCGGATTGGAAGGTTTCGGTATTACTATTCTTAAAACTGAAATCTTGTAACTTTATTCTGCCTGATTAGAGCGCCGTGCGCCCCGTTGGGCGCACAAAACTCGCCCTAACGCTTTAAAATGCGAGCATAATTTTACCTTAAACTGATTCAAATTTAAGAAATTATGCTCTGAGCAGGCAGATACAGGATATTATGGCAACCAGACTTTACTCGCATCCGGTCTTTCTTGAGCATCTGACGCCGGTGGGGCATCCTGAGCGTCCGGATCGGTTGCGGGCTTTATTCAGCGTTCTGGAAGGCTATGATTATTATGCGCTGGATCAGGTGGAGGCACCTGTTGCCGATGAGCAGGCGTTGGAGCTTGTGCATCCGGCCTCTTACCTGAAGCAAATCAAAGCACAGATTCCCGATCCGCTTGATGAAGAACAAGTTGCTTCCGGCATGGCACAACCGATTGTGAATGTCGGACAGGACACCTATGTCAGTCCGCAAAGCTGGCATGCCGTGCTGGCGGCAACCGGCTCTGCCCTTGCTGCGGTCGAAGATGTATTTAACGGGCAAGCGGATAATATCTTTATTGCTGCCCGTCCGCCAGGTCATCATGCGACGGCCGATACGGCGATGGGTTTCTGCATCACCAATACGGCCGCGATAGCTGCCCGTTATGCGCAGAGCCATTTTGGAGCGGAGCGCGTAGCGATCATCGATTGGGATGTGCATCACGGTAACGGCACGCAGGACATTTTCGCTGCGGATAAGAATGTACTGTTCTGTTCAACGCATCAGGCGCAGATTTATCCGGGTACTGGTTTGGTCAAGGAGACCGGTGTCGGTAATATCGTTAATGCGCCTTTGCTTGCTGACAGTGGCAGTCGGGAGTTTCGCGAAGCCTTTACTTCCCGTATTTTACCGGCATTGGACAATTTTCGCCCTGATCTGATCTTGATTTCAGCGGGCTTTGATGGTCATTATCTTGACCCATTGGCTCAACTTAATTTGACCGAAACAGATTATGATTGGGTGACAGGGCAGGTGATGGAGCGCGCCGACCGGTTTTGTAATAACCGGCTGATCAGTTTTCTTGAAGGCGGATATGATTTACAGGGCTTGTCCTTTTCCGCCGCAGCGCATATTACGCGTTTAATGAAAGGATAAATTATGACCGAGCCGAACACCACCGGACAAGCTTCCAATGATGATATTGCAGTGATGAGCTTCGAACAGGCGCTCAAGCAGCTGGAAACAATTGTCGATGATCTGGAACGCGGTGATGTGCCTTTGGAAAAATCGATCCTGATTTATGAACGCGGTGAAGCGCTGAAAAATCATTGCGAAAAACTGCTGCAGTCAGCAGAAGATAAAGTCGAGAAAATCAAACTCAGCCGCGACGGTCAGCCAACCGGCACCGAACCGCTTGATCCTGAGTGATTATCTGGCAATGAATTGAAAAAGCCCCGCAATGTCGGGGCTTTTTTGTACGCCGATGATACAGCCGGTTATAAATCAGCCTCTAAAGTAATCTTTTAAACAAGGCGCTGAAATAATAGGGGCCTGCGCCCCAGACTAAAGTCCAGAGTGCCGCGCCGATAATATTGGCGGAGACAAATTTCAGCCAGTGCATTTTTAAAGCACCGGCCATGATACCGTTTAACTGGCGCAAAATAGCAAAGAAGCGTGCAGTGATGACAATGCCGCTGCCGTATTTTTCAAACAGTTTTTCGAATTGCTCCAGCCGTTCCGGTGTCAGCTTGATATAGGGGCCGAAGCGGATCAGAATTTTCCGCCCGCCAAAATGGCCGATCAGATAGCCTGTGCTGTCGCCCAGTATCGCGCCGAGAAACACCGCGAGTAACATAACCGGTAAAGACAGTTCGCCTTGCTGAGCCAGCAGGGATGCAGCAATAAGCAATGTCTCTCCCGGTACCGGCGCACCGAAACTTTCAAAATAAATGATGATAAACAGAGCGATTGAGCCATAAGCGGCGATATATGGCTCAACCCAATGCATGTTCGTACCTGTTTATGTTTATCTTAGCTGCCTCTGGCCGCTAATTGCGTGATAAAGGAACAGCACGACCACTGCGCCGATTACCGAAACAATCAGGCTGTAAATATTCAGGCCGGTAACACCCGCCGCACCGAAGAAATTGAAAATAACACCGCCGATAACCGCGCCGACAATGCCGAGGACAATATCCATCAGCATACCCTGACCGCTTTTGTTGACGATTTTGCTGCCGATAAAACCGGCAATGAGACCGAGAATAATCCAGCTGATAACTGACATTGTATGTTCTCCGTTTCGCAAAAAGCATTTTACAGAGACAGATCACATCCGGCGCTGCAAGAATGCGAAAATCAAAGAAACCGGAACGCAGACCATCAATTAAATTCACGTGCTGGCAAATTCATGAGGCTGGCTCTGGAAACTCGGTAAAACGCTCCCATATCATTACATGCTTGGCAAGTGACAATCTTGCCAAGTAAATATTTTTGCGCGATGCTGCTAAGTATCCGGCATTTCAGCAGGTTTGGAGGAAGTATAAAATGGGCCTTTTTGGTGGTGACTCTTCAAATAATGAACCGGTACCGGGCGGCAGTCTGACCAAACCGGTTCTGATTGCACTTGGTGCATTGCTCGTTGGTCGTATGTTCAGCGGTAAATCCGATGATAATGAACAGCCTCAGGTGAATGCGCCGGATCAGGCCGCATCCGGCGGCGGTCTCGGCGATCTTCTGGGCAGCGTGTTCGGCGGCGGACAGCAGGCGAATGCTCCGGCAGGCACGCAGGCAGATTCACAGGCGGG
>NZ_ANNO01000119.1:0-467 GCF_000409565.1 Pseudochrobactrum sp. AO18b | reverse complement strand
GTTTTAATTGTTTTGAGGGAAGATTGGTTGCGGGGGCAGGATTTGAACCTGCGGCCTTCAGGTTATGAGCCTGACGAGCTACCGGGCTGCTCCACCCCGCGTCAAAGTTAGTACAAGCCTGTGAGGCCCGGGAGCGAAGTCAGCCTCTTTTTCAGGTTATGGGCCTGATGAGGTGAGGCCGTATAGCAATCGATTGATTATCGATTGTAGGCCGAACGGGCGCTCCGCCCTAGATATATGATCGCTTAAGATTTGCTTTGAAGATTGTCTTATCGGTAAGCGATTGATTTGCGTGTTTAGCGCTGAATGTTTGAGAAGATGTTTTATTTCTGTGCCTTTTGCAGACCTGGCAGCGACCTACTCTCCCGTGTCTTAAGACAAAGTACCATCGGCGCTGGAGCGTTTCACGGCCGAGTTCGGAATGGGATCGGGTGCAGCCGCTCCGCCATAACCACCAGGTCAGCAAA
>NZ_ANNO01000118.1:0-3573 GCF_000409565.1 Pseudochrobactrum sp. AO18b | reverse complement strand
CCCGCCGCAGGGCAGGGGCGCCATGCACTTTCCGTGCATGATATGCGGGAATTTATTATATCTTAGCATATGGGCTTGTTTTTTTATGGAATCGGCTCTATGTAGGGCAATACGTAAACGGTGCGTGGGATTGAGTTTTCGTCCGACGTGCCGTAATCTTGTGAGTTCTTTCTGATTAATACATTCTTAACGGCTTGTTTTGATTGGGATTAATTTTTTTCAAGCGCAGAGTGGCAAATGGCGTCCAAAACAAATCCGATTACGTTTTTCCGTCAGGTTCGTGCTGAGACGGCTAAAGTAACGTGGCCAACCCGGCGTGAAACTGTTATTTCAACCGTCATGGTTGTTATTATGGCTTTTCTGGCGGCGCTGTTTTTCTTTTTTGCGGATCAGTTGATGGCTTATGGCGTTGAATTGCTTCTGAGTCTCGGTCGTTAATATAGGCTTGGTTGGCATTTGGCTGGTGTGAGCTATACGGGAGAAGCATAATGACTGCGCGTTGGTATATCGTACACGCATATTCGAATTTCGAAAAAAAGGTTGCTGAAGCAATCGAAGAAAAGGCGAAGCAAAAAGGTCTGTTTCATCTTTTTGAAAAAATTCTGGTGCCTACAGAAAAGATCGTGGAAGTGCGCCGCGGCCGTAAGGTTGACGCAGAGCGCAAATTCTTTCCGGGCTATGTTCTGGTTCGTGCCAATCTGACAGATGATGTCTATCATCTGATTAAAAATACCCCGCGCGTAACCGGCTTCCTCGGTACAGAGTCGAAGCCTGTTCCGATCAGTGACCGTGAAGTTCAGCAGATTCTTTCTCAGGTGGAAGAAGGTGTTGAGCGTCCACGTGCTTCTATATCGTTTGAAGTGGGTGAATCTGTTCGTGTTTCGGACGGTCCTTTCGCTTCCTTCAACGGTATCGTGCAGGAAGTTGATGATGATCGTTCGCGTCTGAAGGTTGAAGTGTCGATCTTTGGTCGCGCAACACCTGTAGATCTCGATTTTGGTCAGGTTGAAAAACTCTGATCATTTCAGCCTAAGGGCTGAGTTGTCACCAAGGTGACAAATTGGGTGGAAGGGGCGCAGGCTTAGCCGCTCTGTTAACCGGACCACCCGCTGCAACGCTGCATATGCAGTGGTGATAGAGTGCCGTAAGGCATTTAACATTGCCCTGAGGGGCAAGAAAAAAGGCAGATAGTAATGGCTAAAAAAGTTGCAGGCCAGCTGAAGCTTCAGGTAGCTGCTGGCGCCGCAAATCCATCGCCGCCAATCGGTCCGGCTCTGGGTCAGCGCGGTATTAACATCATGGAATTCTGTAAGGCATTTAACGCTGCCACGCAGGAAATGGAAAAAGGTTCGCCTGTTCCGGTCGTGATTACCTATTATCAGGATAAGTCCTTCACATTCGTGATGAAGACTCCTCCTGTAACCTACTTCCTCAAGAAGGCTGCTAATCTGAAGTCCGGTTCGAAAGAGCCTGGCAAGATTTCTGCCGGCACGGTTTCCCGTGACAAAGTGCGCGAAATTGCTGAAGCCAAAATGAAAGACCTGAATGCGTCTGACGTTGAAGCTGCAATGCGCATGGTTGAAGGTTCTGCCCGTTCGATGGGTCTGAAGGTGGAAGGCTGATACGATGGCGAAAATTTCAAAGCGTGTCGCTAAAATCCGTGAAGGCGTAGAGCCTATGAAACTTTACGACCTGAGCACTGCTCTTGGTCTCGTAAAGGAACGTGCTGTTGCGAAATTCGATGAAACTATCGAAGTTTCGATGAATCTCGGCGTAGATCCACGTCATGCTGACCAGATGGTTCGCGGCGTTGTTAATCTGCCAAACGGTACAGGCCGTACTGTTCGCGTTGCTGTATTTGCCCGTGGTGACAAAGCTGAAGAAGCTAAGAAAGCCGGTGCGGATATCGTTGGTGCGGAAGACCTGTTCGAAACCATCAATGCCGGCAATATCGATTTCGATCGCTGCATTGCCACTCCTGACATGATGCCACTCGTTGGTCGTCTTGGTAAGGTTCTCGGCCCGCGCGGTATGATGCCAAACCCTAAAGTCGGTACTGTAACAGTTGATGTTGCCGGTGCTGTTAAGGCTTCCAAGGGCGGCGCAGTTGAATTCCGCGTTGAAAAAGCCGGTATCATTCATGCAGGTATTGGTAAGGCTTCTTTCGAAGTTAAGGCTCTGGAAGAAAACATCCGCGCTTTCGCAGATGCAGTTCTGAAAGCCAAGCCAGCCGGTGCAAAAGGTGAATACCTGAAGCGCGTTGCGGTTTCTTCGACCATGGGCGTTGGCATCAAGGTTGAACCTTCGAGCGTTAAAATCGCCTGATTTGCTTTTACGGAATAAATCTGTAAAAGCCTGATTCAAATGTTGCCCGAGTAATTGCGACATTCGAATTGAAACAAGTTTCCGGGGCCTCTGGGCCCGGATCACCGGAAGTAAAATTCCGGTATCCTGTCCGAGATTGCAGGTGGTTCGCCTTAATTTTATGAGCCTGCATGAGACGTGGAATGACCTTATTTTTTGCAGCTTTGCTGTGTTTTAAGGTTTGAACCGTAGTTGCCTTGACCGGATCTGCTCTCGGGCGGTGAAGGGGAAGGGGACAGGAACCTCGTAAGTTGGATAGCACTTCTTACACGCTATCCGGCAAAGGCAACCCGGTAAGAATACTCCTGTGTATTCTTATCAACTGGAGAGAGACAGTGGAAAAAGCGGAAAAGCGCGAATTTGTCACTTGGCTGAACGGCACTTTCAAAGAGTCCGGTTCGGTCGTCGTGGCCCACTATAGCGGTCTCACAGTTGCACAGATGAGCGATCTTCGCGAAAAAGTCCGTGCAGCAGGCGGCGCCGTTAAAGTCGCGAAGAACCGTCTTGCCAAAATCGCTCTTCAGGGCACGGAGTCCGAAGGCATTGCAAATCTGTTCACCGGACAGACTGTAATTGCTTATGCAATCGATCCGATTGCAGCTCCGAAAGTAGCGGTAGAATTCGCTAAGACCAATGACAAGCTTGTCATTCTTGGTGGTTCTATGGGTGCGACTACTCTCGATGCAGAAGGCGTGAAAGCTCTTGCTTCCCTGCCGTCGCTCGACGAACTGCGCGCCAAGCTGGTTGGTATGGTTCAGACACCAGCCACCCGTCTCGCTGTGCTCACAAGCGCGCCAGCAGGTCAAATTGCTCGCGTTATCGGCGCACATGCCCGGAAGAACGAGGCGGCGTAAGGCCGTTCTCGCTGTTATAACAGTTCAAACCTTAATCAAAGGAATATACAAATGGCTGATCTCGCAAAGATCGTTGAAGACCTGTCCGCACTGACCGTTCTGGAAGCTGCAGAACTGTCCAAGCTTCTTGAAGAAAAGTGGGGCGTATCTGCTGCTGCTCCTGTAGCAGTTGCTGCTGCTGCCGGTGCTGCTGCACCAGCCGCTGAAGAAAAGACCGAATTTGACGTTATCCTCGCTGATGGCGGCGCAAACAAGATCAACGTGATCAAAGAAGTTCGCGCAATCACCGGTCTGGGCCTGAAAGAAGCTAAGGACCTCGTAGAAGGTGCTCCTAAGGCTGTTAAAGAAGGCGCGT
>NZ_ANNO01000117.1:0-8808 GCF_000409565.1 Pseudochrobactrum sp. AO18b | reverse complement strand
GGGTTTTCCGCTTATGAGCGGACGTTTTTTGTAAGCGCCTGATTTTAGGTGACAAACAAAAATGGATAGCATAATGAACTGTATATGTCTTTCATGATACGTGGCAGATTTTATAGTTCAAACGGTTACAAACCCTTTTCCTGACAGAAGAGCAGCTGTCAGGAAACGGGTTTTGACCCGTTCATAGGACCGTCGTAAGACGGCAAGCAACAGGCCCTGGTATTCCCACGGGCTCAGAACGCCGTAAGGCACAGAACGAGGAGCGACGATGGCTCAGACCCACTCTTTTAACGGTCGTAAGCGCGTACGCAAATTTTTCGGCAAGATTCCAGAAGTCGCCCAGATGCCGAACCTCATTGAGGTTCAAAAGGCATCCTATGACCAGTTCCTTATGGTCGATGAACCTAAGGGTGGACGTCCTGACGAAGGTTTGCAGGCTGTTTTTAAGTCGGTGTTTCCGATCTCGGATTTTTCCGGGGCCTCTATGCTCGAATTCGTCAAATACGAATTCGACGCGCCAAAGTTCGATGTGGATGAGTGCCGCCAGCGTGATCTGACCTATTCAGCACCGCTGAAAGTGACACTGCGTCTTATCGTTTTTGATATTGACGAAGATACAGGCGCAAAGTCCATTAAAGACATCAAGGAACAGGATGTCTATATGGGCGATATGCCGCTCATGACCGACAATGGTACCTTTATCGTCAATGGTACGGAGCGTGTTATCGTTTCGCAGATGCACCGTTCGCCTGGTGTGTTCTTTGACCATGATAAGGGCAAAACCCATTCTTCGGGCAAGCTTTTGTTCGCTGCACGCGTGATCCCGTATCGCGGTTCCTGGCTCGATATCGAATTCGATGCCAAGGATATCGTATACGCACGTATCGACCGTCGCCGTAAGATCCCTACCACATCGCTGCTGATGGCGCTGGGTATGGATGGTGAAGAAATTCTTTCGACCTTCTATAACGCTGTCCCTTATACACGTGACGGCGAAAATTGGCGTATTCCGTATTCGGCTGACCGCTTCAAAGGTATGAAAATCATCGGCGATATGCTCGATGCTGATACCGGTGAAGTTGTTGCTGAAAGCGGCCGTAAGCTGACTGCGCGCGCTGCCAAGCAGATCGCGGAGAAGGGCGTTAAGGCTATCCGTGCGACGGATGATGATCTGCTCGGTTCCTATCTGGCAGAGGATATCGTCAACTATGCAACCGGTGAGATTTATCTCGAAGCCGGTGATGAAATTGACGAAAAGACTCTGAAGATTCTGCTCGAAACCGGTGGCAACGAGATCAATATTCTTGATATCGACCATGTGAATGTGGGTGCTTACATCCGCAATACGCTGGCTGCTGACAAGAACCAGTCCCGTCAGGATGCGCTGTTCGACATCTATCGCGTGATGCGTCCGGGTGAGCCTCCGACAATGGATTCCGCAGAAGCGATGTTTGAATCGCTGCTGTTTGATTCAGAACGTTACGATCTGTCGGCTGTTGGTCGTGTTAAGATGAATATGCGTCTTGACCTCGATGCAGCGGACACTGTTCGTGTTCTGCGCAAAGACGACATCCTGGCTGTTATCAAGACGCTCGTTGAGCTGCGTGACGGCAAGGGCGAAATCGACGATATCGACAATCTCGGCAACCGTCGTGTGCGTTCTGTTGGCGAGCTGATGGAAAATCAGTACCGCGTCGGTCTGCTGCGTATGGAACGTGCGATCAAGGAACGTATGTCCTCGATCGAAATCGATACAGTCATGCCGCAGGATCTGATCAATGCGAAGCCGGCTGCTGCCGCTGTTCGCGAATTCTTCGGTTCCTCGCAGCTGTCGCAGTTTATGGATCAGACCAATCCGCTGTCTGAAATCACCCATAAGCGCCGTCTGTCGGCTCTCGGACCTGGTGGTCTGACCCGTGAACGCGCTGGCTTTGAAGT
Source organism: Pseudochrobactrum sp. AO18b (assembly GCF_000409565.1). NCBI lineage: Bacteria > Pseudomonadati > Pseudomonadota > Alphaproteobacteria > Hyphomicrobiales > Brucellaceae > Pseudochrobactrum > Pseudochrobactrum sp. AO18b. Next base: position 6,870 of record NZ_ANNO01000117.1, on the reverse strand, counting down.
CCGCGACGTTCATCCGACCCATTACGGCCGTATCTGCCCGATTGAAACACCGGAAGGTCCGAATATCGGTCTGATCAACTCGCTCGCAACTTTTGCGCGCGTCAACAAATATGGTTTCATTGAAAGCCCTTACCGTAAAATTATCGACGGCAAGATCACCAATGAAGTCGTTTATCTTTCCGCTATGGAAGAAGCCAAGCACTATGTTGCTCAGGCCAATGCTGAAGTGGGCGAAAATGGTGAATTCGTTGAAGAATTCGTAATTTCGCGTCATGCCGGTGAAGTTCTGATGGCGCCGCGTGAAAACGTGGATCTGATGGACGTTTCGCCGAAGCAGCTGGTTTCTGTTGCAGCCGCGCTTATTCCGTTCCTGGAAAACGACGACGCCAACCGCGCTCTGATGGGCTCGAACATGCAGCGTCAGGCCGTGCCTCTGGTACGTGCGGAAGCGCCGTTTGTCGGTACCGGTATGGAGCCGATTGTTGCCCGTGACTCCGGTGCTGCTATCGGTGCACGCCGCGGCGGTATTGTTGATCAGGTGGATGCGACACGTATCGTTATCCGTGCAACTGAAGACCTCGATCCTTCGAAGTCCGGCGTTGACATTTACCGTCTGATGAAGTTCCAGCGCTCCAACCAGAGCACCTGCATCAATCAGCGTCCGCTTGTGCGCGTCGGTGACCGTGTAGGGAAGGGCGACATCATTGCTGATGGTCCGTCGACCGATCTGGGTGATCTGGCTCTCGGCCGTAACGTGCTCGTCGCGTTCATGCCTTGGAACGGCTACAACTACGAAGACTCCATCCTGCTTTCTGAAAAGATTGTTTCGGATGACGTGTTCACTTCGATCCATATCGAAGAATTCGAAGTTGCTGCCCGTGATACCAAGCTCGGACCTGAGGAAATTACACGCGATATTCCGAACGTTTCGGAAGAAGCACTGAAGAACCTCGACGAAGCCGGTATTGTCTACATCGGTGCGGAAGTTCATCCTGGTGATATTCTCGTCGGTAAGATCACACCAAAGGGTGAAAGCCCGATGACGCCGGAAGAAAAGCTTCTGCGCGCTATTTTTGGTGAAAAGGCTTCTGACGTCCGTGACACCTCAATGCGTATGCCTCCGGGAACATACGGTACTGTTGTGGAAGTTCGTGTTTTCAACCGCCACGGCGTTGAAAAAGATGAACGCGCAATGGCGATTGAGCGTGAAGAAATCGAACGTCTGGCAAAAGACCGTGACGACGAACAGTCTATCCTTGACCGTAACACCTATGGTCGTCTGGCAGATATGCTGGAAGGTAAGATTACTGCTGCTGGTCCTAAGGGCTTCAAGAAGGGCGTTGCGGTTAACCGCGATATCCTGACTGAATATCCGCGTTCCCAGTGGTGGCAGTTTGCCGTTGAAGACGAAAAGAGCCAGAGCGAACTCGAAGCTCTGCGCAACCAGTATGACGCATCCAAGAAGCTGCTTGAAACACGCTTCATGGATAAAGTCGAAAAGGTTCAGCGCGGCGACGAAATGGCTCCGGGCGTCATGAAGATGGTTAAGGTCTTTGTTGCTGTTAAGCGCAAGATCCAGCCAGGCGACAAGATGGCCGGCCGTCACGGTAACAAGGGTGTGGTTTCCCGCATTCTGCCAGTGGAAGATATGCCGTTCCTTGAAGATGGTACCCATGCGGACATCGTGCTTAACCCTCTGGGTGTGCCGTCCCGTATGAATGTGGGCCAGATTCTGGAAACACATCTGGGCTGGGCATGTGCCGGTATGGGTAAGAAGATCGGGCAACTGATCGAGGTCTATAAAGAGACCGCAAATATCCAGCCGCTGCGTGATACTCTGGAACATATCTATCCGGACAACGACCGTAACGAACCGGTTCGCTCTTATGATGACGACAGTGTCCTCATGCTTGCAGATCAGGTGAAGCGCGGTGTGTCGATTGCAACGCCGGTCTTTGACGGTGCTGTTGAAGCAGACATCAATGCGATGCTTGCAGATGCAGGTCTGGCAACTTCCGGTCAGTCGACGCTCTATGACGGCCGTACAGGCGAACCTTTTGATCGTCAGGTGACAATGGGCTATATTTATATGCTCAAACTGCACCACCTGGTTGATGATAAGATCCACGCCCGTTCGATCGGACCTTACTCGCTCGTCACACAGCAGCCGCTGGGTGGTAAGGCGCAGTTCGGTGGTCAGCGCTTCGGTGAAATGGAAGTCTGGGCGCTTGAAGCCTATGGTGCAGCTTACACGCTGCAGGAAATGCTCACCATCAAGTCTGATGACGTGGCAGGCCGTACCAAGGTTTATGAAGCGATTGTACGTGGTGACGATACATTCGAAGCGGGTATTCCGGAGAGCTTCAACGTTCTCGTGAAGGAAATGCGTTCGCTTGGTCTGAATGTCGAACTCGACGATACACGCGACCTAGTAGCGCCGACAGAGCTGCCTGACGCAGCAGAGTAAAAACAAAGGCGTGACGCGGTTTTCCGCGCCACGCCATTATTGCCATTATTCGGCAGTATGTTTTGAAAGAATGACGGTTTCAGGCGCTGTGTCTGACCGTTGCGCAGATTAGGGCAATTGCCCGTCAGAGAGTATCAGGGCGCTAAAGCCTGTGCCGGATACTGCTCTGCATATAGATTCAAACGCATGATGCTGTCGCGAAGTAGGCCAACTTTTGTGAAGCATGATGCCCTAAGGAGAACGGCATGAACCAAGAGGTCATGAATCTTTTCAATCCTCAGGCTCCGGTGCAGACATTCGATTCCATCCGGATTTCGATTGCCAGCCCTGAGAAGATTCTGTCCTGGTCATACGGCGAGATCAAAAAGCCAGAAACGATCAACTACCGTACGTTCAAACCTGAACGCGATGGTCTGTTCTGTGCCCGTATCTTCGGCCCGATCAAGGACTATGAGTGCCTGTGCGGTAAGTACAAGCGCATGAAATATAAGGGCATTATCTGTGAGAAGTGCGGCGTTGAAGTAACGCTGTCACGCGTGCGCCGTGAGCGCATGGGCCATATCGAACTGGCTGCTCCTGTTGCCCATATCTGGTTCCTGAAGTCGCTTCCTTCGCGTATCGGCACATTGCTTGATATGACGCTGAAGGATATCGAACGCGTTCTGTATTTCGAAAACTACATCGTAACAGAACCAGGCCTGACTTCCCTGAAAGAGCATCAGCTGCTTTCGGAAGAAGAATATATGATCGCTGTTGATGAATTTGGTGAAGACCAGTTCACAGCGCTGATCGGTGCGGAAGCGATCTATGATCTTCTGGCGACAATGGAACTCGAAAAGATTGCTGTGCAGCTGCGCACCGATCTGGCCGAAACCACTTCGGAACTGAAGACCAAGAAGCTGATGAAGCGTCTCAAAATCGTTGAGAACTTCATGGAATCCGGTAACCGTCCTGAGTGGATGATCATGAAGATCGTTCCGGTGATCCCGCCGGATCTGCGCCCCCTGGTGCCGCTGGATGGCGGTCGCTTTGCGACTTCCGATCTGAACGACCTTTACCGTCGCGTGATCAACCGTAACAACCGTCTGAAACGCCTGATGGAGCTTCGTGCGCCTGGCATCATTATCCGTAACGAAAAGCGTATGCTGCAGGAAGCTGTTGACGCGCTGTTCGATAACGGCCGTCGCGGTCGTACTATTACCGGTGCGAATAAGCGTCCGCTGAAGTCACTTTCGGATATGCTGAAAGGTAAGCAGGGTCGTTTCCGTCAGAACCTTCTCGGTAAGCGCGTCGATTATTCCGGTCGTTCGGTTATCGTGACCGGTCCTGAACTGAAACTGCACCAGTGCGGTCTGCCGAAGAAAATGGCTCTGGAACTGTTCAAGCCGTTTATCTACGCACGTCTTGACGCCAAGGGCTTCTCCTCGACTGTTAAGCAGGCGAAGAAGCTGGTTGAAAAAGAACGTCCGGAAGTTTGGGATATCCTTGATGAGGTTATCCGCGAGCATCCGGTTCTGCTTAACCGCGCGCCGACGCTGCACCGTCTTGGTATTCAGGCTTTCGAACCAACGCTGATCGAAGGTAAGGCAATCCAGCTGCACCCGCTCGTTTGTACTGCGTTTAACGCGGACTTCGACGGTGACCAGATGGCTGTTCACGTGCCGCTGTCGCTTGAAGCACAGCTCGAAGCACGCGTTCTGATGATGTCGACCAACAATATTCTGCATCCGGCAAACGGTCTTCCGATCATCGTGCCGTCGCAGGATATGGTTCTCGGCCTCTATTACCTGTCGATCGTTGCTGAAAACGAACCTGGTCAGGGCATGGTCTTCGCCGATATGGGCGAATTGCAGCATGCGCTGGAAACCAAGACCGTTACGCTGCACACCAAGATCAAAGGCCGCTTCAAGTCTGTTGATGCGGAAGGCAAGCCTGTATCGAAACTCTTTGACACAACACCGGGTCGTCTGATCCTCGGTGAATTGCTGCCGAAGAACGCCAATGTTCCTTTCGATATCTGCAATCAGGAAATGACCAAGAAGAACATCTCCAAGATGATCGATCTGGTTTACCGTCATTGCGGTCAGAAAGAGACAGTGATTTTCTGTGACCGCGTGATGCAGCTCGGCTTTGCCCATGCCTGCCGTGCCGGTATTTCCTTCGGTAAGGATGACATGGTCATTCCTGATGCCAAGGCGAAGATCGTTGCCGATACAGAAGCTTTGGCCAAGGAATATGAACAGCAGTACAATGACGGTCTGATCACTCAGGGCGAAAAGTACAACAAGGTTGTTGATGCCTGGGGTAAAGCGACTGACAAGATCGCCGACGAAATGATGGCCCGCATTAAGGCTGTTGAATTCGATCCGGAAACCGGTCGTCAGAAGCAGATGAACTCCATCTACATGATGTCGCACTCCGGTGCCCGTGGTTCGCCTTCGCAGATGCGTCAGCTCGGCGGTATGCGCGGTCTGATGGCCAAGCCTTCGGGCGAGATTATCGAAACACCGATTATCTCGAACTTTAAAGAAGGTCTGACCGTGAACGAGTACTTCAACTCGACACACGGTGCGCGTAAGGGTCTGGCCGATACAGCTCTGAAAACCGCTAACTCCGGTTATCTGACACGCCGTCTCGTTGACGTTGCGCAGGATGCGATCATTTCTGAACCGGATTGCGGTGCAACCGTTGGTCTGACAATGAACCCGATCGTTGATGCGGGTCAGATCGTGGCTTCGCTCGGCATGCGTATTCTGGGCCGTGTTGCTCTGGACGACATCAATCATCCGGCTACGGGTGAGCTGATTGTTGCTTCCGGTGACATGATCGAAGAACGTCATGTGGAAGTGATCGAAAAAGCCGGTATCCAGACCGTTCGTATCCGTTCGGCTCTGACCTGTCTCACCCGCTCCGGCGTGTGCGGCAAGTGCTATGGTCGTGACCTTGCACGCGGTACTCCGGTGAACAAAGGTGAAGCTGTCGGTGTTATCGCTGCGCAGTCGATCGGTGAGCCTGGTACCCAGCTGACCATGCGTACGTTCCACCTTGGTGGTACAGCGCAGGTTGTGGACAGCTCCTATCTGGAAGCTTCCTATGAAGGTACTGTTGCACTGCGTAACCGCAATGTGGTTCGCAATTCCGACGGTCATCTGGTGGTTATGGGCCGTAACATGGCCGTTCTCATCATGGATGCATCCGGCAAGGAACGTGCAAGCCATCGTGTAACTTACGGGTCGCGCCTGTTCGTCGATGACGGTGATGCAGTGAAACGCGGTCAGCGTCTGGCCGAGTGGGATCCGTATACCCGTCCGATCATCACCGAAGTTGAAGGTATGATTGAGTTTGAAGATATGGTTGACGGTCTGTCGGTTGCTGAAAACACCGATGAATCCACCGGTATCACCAAGCGCGTTGTTATTGACTGGCGTTCGACCCCGCGCGGTTCGGATCTGAAGCCTGCTCTTGTTGTTAAAGACAAGAACGGCAAAGTTGCGAAACTGTCGAAGGGTGGTGAAGCCCGCTTCCAGCTCTCCGTTGAGACCATTCTCTCGGTTGAGCCAGGTGCAACGGTTCGCGTCGGTGACGTGATTGCCCGTCTGCCTATGGAAAGCGCGAAGACCAAGGATATTACCGGTGGTCTGCCACGCGTGGCTGAACTGTTCGAAGCTCGTCGTCCGAAGGATCATGCGATCATCGCTGAAGTTGATGGTACAATCCGTTTCGGCCGCGATTACAAGAACAAGCGCCGCATCATTATTGAACCGAATGACCATAATCTGGAGCCGGTTGAATATCTGATCCCTAAAGGCAAGCCTTTCCATCTTCAGGATGGCGATGCGATCGAAAAGGGTGACTATATTCTCGACGGTAATCCTGCACCGCATGACATTCTGGCGATCAAGGGCGTGGAAGCACTTGCTTCTTACCTCGTGAACGAAATTCAGGAAGTCTATCGTCTGCAGGGTGTGACGATCAACGATAAGCATATCGAAGTGATCGTTCGTCAGATGCTGCAGAAGGTTGAGATCACGGAATCCGGTGACAGCACCTATATTCCGGGCGATCATGTTGACCGTATTGAACTTGACGAAATCAATGATCGTCTGGTTGAAGACGGCAAGAAACCTGCTGAAGGTCTGCCGGTTCTGCTCGGTATTACGAAGGCATCGTTGCAGACACCTTCCTTCATCTCGGCTGCTTCCTTCCAGGAAACAACCCGCGTTCTGACCGAAGCCGCAGTTGCCGGTAAGATGGATACGCTGCAGGGTCTGAAGGAAAACGTGATTGTGGGTCGTCTGATCCCTGCCGGCACCGGCGGTATGATGAGCCAGATCCGCCGTATTGCGACAGCCCGCGATGATCTGATTATCGACGAGCGCCGCAAAACTTCCGGTGCGGATGCT
>NZ_ANNO01000116.1:0-4128 GCF_000409565.1 Pseudochrobactrum sp. AO18b | reverse complement strand
GGTTTTTTTTTGTATGCGAGCAGGAGAAACTGTTCATAAAAAAAGCGCCGCATGAAGCGACGCTTTTTCATCGTTAAGGTGAGGGACGATTATTCTTCGTCTTCATCATCTTCATGGGAACCGTCAAACTCGATCATCGCAACCTGACCGGAGAGGGCGGTATTGTAACCGCTCAGATATGGTTCTTCTTCCGGCTGCTCGGTCAATGTACCGATTTCGGTAATTTCGGCTTCAGCAAAACCTTCATTGGCAAGGATTTCCAAAGTTGCCTGAATGACATCTTCTTCCGGTTCCGATTTCAACAGGATGTGGACATTGACGGGATCGCTCTCGCCGTCCTTCCATGCATCTGCAATAATGAGAAACACTTCATTCGAATCGGGATTTGTGTCTGACACGGGGCATTCCTTAATTTCCGGTTAAACTTGCCCTGTATCAGGGCCTGAAACGGCTGAATCAGACTGTCTGCATAAAAGATAATCATCCAAAAGGACAGTCGGATAAGGATTCTGCCGGTATTTTATGTGATTTGCATAACAAGTGATGCAATTTCAGACAAAATTACCCGCTTTTAAGGGCTGAAATTCCGATTTGTCTGTCATAAATCAGAAAACTCCGCTGCCGGTCTTGACGAAACGCGCCTTTAAGCGTATCAGCACACCATCTGAGCCGATGTGAGGCTGGCTGTTCCGGAGTGACATACTCTGGAGTTTGTCTCAAACAGGGTTCGTTTTACGATCTAAAATGCAAATTGCCGTTCGCATGAAGGTAACTTCCTCTGCTTTTGTTCGGGCATGCCAGCGCTAGCGTTGGCACAATGTCCGATTTTGTGCATATGCATAACGGTGAAACGGCCCATTTGGGCAAAAGATACGAGTTTATTTAGTAGAGGAAGGTTCAATGCCTACCGTAAACCAGCTGATCCGCAAACCTCGCCAGGCGCAGGTTAAGCGTAATAAGGTTCCTGCTCTGCAGGCAAACCCACAGAAGCGCGGCGTATGTACCCGCGTTTATACAACAACCCCGAAAAAGCCGAACTCGGCGCTGCGTAAAGTAGCAAAGATTCGTCTGACCAACGGCTTTGAAGTTATTGGTTATATTCCGGGTGAAGGTCACAACCTTCAGGAGCACTCGGTAGTTATGATCCGCGGCGGCCGCGTCAAGGATTTGCCGGGTGTGCGTTACCACATCATCCGTGGTGTGCTCGATACCCAGGGTGTTAAAAACCGTAAGCAGCGTCGTTCGCTGTATGGTGCTAAGCGTCCTAAATAATAATTTTCCGGGGATACCGGCCACCTGATCCTCAGGTGAGTTGAGCCCGATGTAATTAAAGAGACAAATATGTCCCGTCGTCACAGTGCTGAAAAGCGTGAAATCAATCCGGATCCAAAGTTTGGTGATCTGGTTGTGACCAAATTCATGAACGCAATTATGCTTCATGGTAAGAAATCTGTTGCAGAGTCCATCGTTTACGGTGCTCTGGATTCTGTTGAAGCGAAAGCTAAGCAGGATGGTCTGGTGATGTTCCATCAGGCGCTCGACAATGTTGCGCCGCATGTGGAAGTGCGCTCCCGCCGTGTTGGTGGTGCGACTTATCAGGTTCCTGTTGATGTTCGCCCTGACCGTCGTCAGGCGCTGGCAATCCGCTGGCTGATCAATGCCGCTCGCAACCGCAACGAAACAACGATGATTGATCGTCTGTCCGGCGAATTGCTTGATGCTGCAAACAACCGTGGTTCGGCTGTTAAGAAGCGTGAAGATACGCACCGTATGGCTGAAGCTAACCGCGCATTCTCGCATTACCGCTGGTAATCGTCGAACTCTATTCAAAGAGCAAATATTATGGCCCGCGAATATAAAATCGAAGACTACCGTAATTTCGGTATTATGGCGCACATCGATGCCGGTAAAACGACAACGACTGAGCGTATCCTGTTCTACACAGGTAAGAACCATAAAATCGGTGAAACGCACGACGGCGCCTCCACAATGGACTGGATGGAGCAGGAGCAGGAACGTGGTATCACGATTACTTCTGCTGCGACCACCACATTCTGGGAAGGCCGTGATGGCAAGAAGCGTCGCTTCAACATCATCGATACTCCTGGTCACGTTGACTTCACGATTGAAGTTGAGCGTTCCCTGCGCGTTCTCGATGGTGCGATCGCACTTCTCGATGCTAACGCCGGTGTAGAGCCGCAGACTGAAACCGTATGGCGTCAGGCTGAGAAATACCACGTACCACGTATGGTTCTTGTCAATAAAATGGACAAGATCGGTGCGGATTTCTATCGCTGCGTAGAAATGATCAAAACCCGTCTGGGTGCAACTGCTCTCGTTATTCAGCTGCCAATCGGTGCTGAAAACGAATTTGGCGGTGTGATCGATCTCGTTGAGATGAAGGCCCTGACATGGGATGGCTCAATCGGCGCTCCGACGCAGGTTGGTGAAATTCCTGCTGACCTTCAGGCAAAAGCAGAAGAATATCGCGAAAAGCTGATCGAAACTGCTGTTGAAATCGATGAAGCTGCAATGGAAGCTTATCTGGAAGGTACTCTGCCAACCAATGATGAGCTGCGTGCGCTGATCCGTAAGGGTACAATTGCTGTTCAGTTCCATCCGGTACTTTGCAGCACCGCGTTCAAGAACAAGGGCATTCAGCCTGTTCTGGATGCAGTTGTTGATTATCTGCCAGCTCCTAACGAAGTGCCTGCGATTAAAGGTATCGACGTAAAGACTGAAACAGAAACAACCCGTGAATCTTCAGACGAAGCTCCGCTTTCTCTGCTCGCATTCAAGATCATGAACGATCCGTTCGTTGGCTCTCTGACCTTCGCACGTATTTACTCGGGTAAGCTGACCAAGGGTGTTTCTCTCGAAAACACTGTTAAGGGTAAGCGCGAACGTATCGGCCGTATGCTGCAGATGCACTCGAACTCCCGTGAAGATATCGAAGAAGCCTTTGCCGGTGACATCGTTGCTCTGGCTGGCCTCAAGGAAACCACAACCGGTGACACGCTCTGCGATCCGCTGAAGCCTGTTATTCTGGAACGTATGGAATTCCCTGATCCGGTTATCGAAATCGCGATTGAACCAAAGACCAAAGCTGACCAGGAAAAGATGGGGATCGCCCTGAACCGTCTGGCTGCTGAAGATCCTTCATTCCGCGTTAAGTCGGACGAAGAATCCGGTCAGACCATTATTGCCGGTATGGGTGAACTTCACCTCGACATTCTGGTTGACCGTATGCGTCGTGAGTTCAAGGTTGAAGCTAACATTGGTCAGCCGCAGGTTGCCTATCGTGAAAGCATCACCCGTAAAGCTGAAATCGACTATACACATAAGAAACAGTCCGGTGGTTCCGGTCAGTTCGCTCGTGTTAAGATCGTATTTGAGCCGCATGAAGGCGATGACTTCATCTTCGATTCCAAGATCGTTGGTGGTGCTGTTCCTAAGGAATACATCCCGGGCGTTCAGAAGGGTATCGAAAGCGTTATGGGTGCAGGTCCTCTGGCAGGCTTCCCGATGCTCGGTGTTAAGGCGACCCTTATCGATGGTGCATACCACGATGTTGACTCGTCTGTTCTGGCCTTCGAAATCGCTGCCCGTGCAGCATTCCGTGAAGGTGCACAGAAAGCCGGCGCTCAGTTGCTCGAACCGATCATGAAGGTCGAAGTCGTGACTCCTGAGGATTACGTTGGTGACGTTATTGGCGATCTGAATTCCCGTCGTGGTCAGATTTCCGGTACTGAAGCCCGTGGTATTGCTACTGTAGTTAACGCAAATGTTCCACTGGCCAGCATGTTTGGTTACGTGAACAACCTGCGCTCGATGTCACAGGGCCGCGCCCAGTACACCATGCAGTTCGACCATTATGAGCCGGTTCCTGCAGCAGTAGCCGCAGAAATCCAGAAGAAGTTTGCGTAAGCCTTTTGGCTTACGCTCGTTAAAATAAGAATGCCTGAGCAGGCTAAATTTATGGAGAGCTCAGATGGCAAAGAGCAAATTTGAACGTACTAAACCACACGTCAACATCGGCACCATCGGTCACGTTGACCATGGTAAGACCTCGTTGACAGCTGCAATCACCAAATTCTTTGGTGACTTCCGCGCTTACGACCAGATCGA
>NZ_ANNO01000115.1:0-1926 GCF_000409565.1 Pseudochrobactrum sp. AO18b | reverse complement strand
GTTGGCTTTTTTGATAATGCTTTATCTGATTAAGCCGAAGCTTTGATCCAGTCAGCCAGACGGCTCTTTGGTGCAGCACCAACCATATTGGCAGCGATTTCACCATTTTTGAACATCAGCAATGTCGGGATGGAACGTACGCCATATTGCGCAGCCAGTTCCGGATTTTCATCGATATTGACTTTAGCGATCTTCACCTGACCGGACATTTCCGATGAAATTTCTTCCAGAGCCGGTGCAATCATTTTGCAAGGTCCGCACCATTCAGCCCAGAAATCCACCACAACCGGTTCAGAAGCTTTCAGCACATCGGATTCGAAATTGCTATTGTCAATTTTAACGGTCGCCATAGGCTTTCCTCTTTCGCTGTTACAGGCCAAAACCTGCTATGAAATTCATTATTAGCTGATATGTGGTGTCATTGTGATGAAAGGTCAATATAGTTTTCGAAGCGACCTCTTCATACAGCCTTGCCCAGAGCAATCAGCGCATGTTCCATCACATCCTCATCCAGCACAATCAGATGCGGCCCTTCAGTGAACAGCAATGCAGCCTCAACACGTTTATGCGGATAAAGCGGCTCAACCAGCGCGCGATACAGTGCAAGCTGAGTGATATAGGCCTGCGGCACTTCCTGCTGCGTGCGGGCTGGCGGACGGTTACTTTTATAATCCACAATCAACACACGGTCGTCTTCAACACAAATCCGGTCGATCTGGCCTGAGACTACCTGTTCCTTGCCGCGCAGCTGCAACTTACCCATCAATGAGACTTCCGCTTTGGAAGCCGGTGAAAATACCGCAGCAAATTGCGGATCATTCAGAATAGTGCTGACCGCTGCCAGTGCTTTTTCGCGCTGCGATTCATGCCAATCGCCGGCAGCAATATTCAGATAACGCTGTGCCGACTGCTCGCGTTGTTCCGCAGGCAAATCCGGCAGGCGCTGCAACAATGTGTGGATCACTGTACCGCGCTGTAGACCAAAACTGCGGCCACCGCCCTCGGTCTGTACGCCCTGCTCCAGCACCGGCGAACCGCTGCGTACAACCTGCTCCGCATCAGCCTCAATCAGTGCAGAGGCACCGGATGGCGTCAGCGGACGTGGCAACCCCTGCTCCGGCTCCAATGGGCGGCGATAATGGTCCGGCAATGGCGGATAGGCGGTCTCAGCCGCATCCGCTTTGTCCTGTATCTCCAGTTCCGCCAGTTCTGTTTTGCGATAACGCCGTGCGCTCACACCCTCAACCGGATGATCATAGGCCACGGCTTCATCTCCCAGCCCGTCAGCGGCCAGTTTCAACCATGTGTTTTCGCTCTCGCGCTCCCCGCGATAACCGCACAGGATCAGCCGGTCTTCGGCGCGGGTCATCCCCACATAAAGCAGACGGCGATATTCTTCCTCAGAGCGGGTTTTAAGCTCTTCCAGCAGCTCCGCAGTAAAACCGGTGCCGTAATCACTTTTCGGCAGCCAGAGAAAGCCCTTGCCCTCATAACCGTCCGGCTCAGCCATATCAAAGCTCAGCAGCTTTGGCGCACGCCCTGCCGACCATGCGGCATTGCCGGGATCAACCATGAAAACCACAGCCGCTTCCAGCCCCTTGGAGGCATGCACCGTCATGATACGCACTTCATCGCGGTTCTGATCCAGCTCGCGCTTAATCTCCGGCGAGGCTGCCTCCAGCGTTTCCAAAAAAGCCTGTAGCCCGGGCAGGCCACTGCGCTCTGTGGCAAGTGCATAATTCTGAAACTCGTCGATCACATCACCGGCTTCCGGCCCGAGCCGCGCCAGCAATTTACGCCGTCCGCCATCCTGTCCGAGAATACGGGCATAAAACTCAAAGACCGGCATTGTATCGGCCATATTGCGCCAGCGACGCAGTTTTGTGTACAGCACCTGCCATGCGCCCGCATCCGGCGCATCGCTTT
>NZ_ANNO01000114.1:0-3798 GCF_000409565.1 Pseudochrobactrum sp. AO18b | reverse complement strand
AAACCCCCCCCCCCCTTATCGGCGTCCAAAAAGTACCCCTCCTTTAGGTTGCAACGTTTAGCGTGCGCGGGCCCGGAACTTTCAATTTAGTGCAGGGTTTGCGCGCGCGGATCCCTAGTGTTCTTCGGCTTTAGCTTTGAGAGCGGTTTTTGAAGCGCCACGATTCATTACCCGTTTCAACGATCTCGCAATGATGGGTAAGCCGGTCGAGCAGAGCGGCGGTCATTTTTGCGTCGCCGAAGACAGTCGGCCACTCGCCGAACGTCAGGTTTGTGGTGACGATGATTGAAGTTCGCTCGTAAAGCCTGCTGATGAGGTGGAACAGCAACTGTCCGCCCGCTTGTGCGAACGGAAGATAGCCAAGCTCGTCCATAATGGACTTGTCCCGAATTATTTCCGCCTCTTCATCTCTTTTCGGCGGCTTTTTGCTCGAATTGAGCGGGTGATATTCCTCCGAGTGTCGAATGCCTTCTGCGTATATTGTAAAATCCGTTTATGTATTTGAAAAGCGCCTCTGTCAGCTGTTGACGTGTTTGCCACGTATGTCGCCAAATCAATTCCGCCTTCAGTGTCTTGAAGAATGTTTCTGACACAGCATTATCCCAGCAATTTCCTTTTCCACTCATTGAGACTTGGAATTCGAGCTGCTTTAGCCGTTTCTGATAGTATAGAGCACAATATTGACTGCCTCGGTCTGTATGATGAATGCAGCCTGGCTTTGGATTGCGCAAAGCGATCGCTCTGTTCAATGCCTGTAATGCAAGGTCTTGTTTCAAACGATCACTGACAGCCCAACCCACAACGCGCCTTGAATGAAGATCGATGATGACAGCCAGATATAACCATCCTTCGCGTGTCCATAAATAACTGATATCACCCGCCCATTTCTGATTGGGCTTGTCAGCTGAGAAGTCCTGATCCAGTAAGTTCGGCGCTATGTTAAAAGTATGGTTGCTGTCAGTTGTCACCTTATGCTTGCGTGTTCTGATCGCATAAATGTTGTTTTGGCGCATCAAACGCCCAACGCGGCGATGCCCGACAGATAATCCAATATCTCGGAGCTCTTGGGTCATGCGGGGACGACCATAAGATTTAAGGCTAAGATGGTACTGCTCTCAAATATGCGCTAGGAGCACCATATCTTGTCTTTGCCGGTTGCTTAAAGGCCTTCTCCGCCAGGCACGATAACCACGTGATGTAACGTCCATAATTTGGCATAGCCGATGGACTGGAATTAGATTGCGGTGTTCTTCCACGAAAACAAACCTCATTTGCTTTGGTTCGCGAAGAACACGGTGGCCTTTTTTAATACTTCCCTCTCCTCCAGAAGTAGGCGGTTCTCCTTACGCAGCCGTTCATTTTCTTTTGCTAAATCAATGTCGGCAGCAGGAGGCATATTCTCGGGGCGAGAACGCTGTATCCATTTTGACAACGTGGAAAGGCCGACACCCAAATCGGTTGCTACCTGGCGACGAGTAAGACCACTCGTAAGCGCAATCCGAACCGCTTCGCGTCTGAAATCGTTTGTGTGTGAAACTGCCATAAATCTTCTCTGTTGATTGCCGCTGAGAACTGACCCGGTTTGGGGTAATATTTCCATTTAGAATTGACCCATGTTTGAACCTTCCCTCGTTTGTTTTTCAGCGAGGGCTATGGAGTGATCGACATGGCATTATTGAGCGTTATCCGACGCTGGCATTACCGGGACGAACTATCGATCCGCGAGATTGCCCGACGAACGGGATTATCGCGGAACACCATCCGCAAGTACTTGCGCCTCAATGGCGTTGAGCCAAAATTTCAGGTTCCGGACAGGCCAAGCAAACTCGACGCATTTTCTGACCGACTGACGACGTGGTTAAAGTCGGAAGATCGCAAACCTCGCAAACAAAAGCGCACGGTGAAGCAGATGCATGCTGACCTTGTCGCTCTGGGCTATGAGGGATCATACAGTCGCGTTGCCACCTTTGCCCGCAAGTGGAAGGCCGATCTTCATATGCACACCCAGACATCGGGCCGGGGTACGTTTGTCCCTTTGAACTTTGAGCCGGGAGAAGCATTTCAATTTGACTGGTCAGAAGACTGGGCAATTATTGGCAATGAACGGACAAAGCTTCAGGTCGCCCATACCAAGCTAAGTTATTCCAGAGCCTTTATCGTTCGCGCCTATCTCACACATTCCCATGAGATGCTGTTTGACGCTCACAACTATGCATTCCGAGTGCTTGGTGGTGTTCCACGACGCGGCATTTATGACAATATGCGTACAGCCATCGATAAGGTCGGGCGAGGCAAAGAGCGTGACGTCAATATCCGCTTTCAAGCGATGGCCAGCCACTATCTGTTTGAACCAGACTTCTGCAATCCTGCATCAGGCTGGGAAAAGGGACAGATTGAGAAGAATGTTCAGGATTCTCGGCATCGGTTCTTTCAACCCGTTCCACGATTTGCTTCGCTGGATGAACTGAACGACTGGTTGGAAGAGCGTTGCAAGTTTTTCTGGGTAACCACAACGCATGGTAAAATGCGCGGCAGCATAGCCGATCTTTGGGCTGAAGAAGTCCAGACTCTTATGCCCGTTTCCCGATTTTTTGATGGCTTTGTCGAATATACCAAGCGCGTATCACCGACCTGCCTAGTTCACTTTGATCGTACGCGTTATAGTGTTCCAGCATCCTTTGCCAATCGCCCTGTAAGCCTGCGTGTCTATCCTGATCGTGTCGTGGTCGCTGCCGAAGGGCAGATCATTTGCGAGCATTCACGCATCTTCAATCGCTCTCACGAAGCACCAGGTCACACCGTCTATGACTGGCGGCACTATTTGTCGGTCATTCAGCGAAAGCCCGGCGCATTGCGCAATGGCGCTCCCTTCACGGAGCTTCCGGAAGCGTTTCGCACACTCCAGCTTCATCTGTTGAAGAAGCCGGGCGGCGATAGGGAAATAGTCGATATCCTTTCCCTCGTCTTACAGCATGATGAACAGGCCGTACTTATGGCAGTCGATATGGCGTTGAAGTCGGGAGTGCCGACAAAAACCCATATTCTCAATTTGCTTCATCGTTTGGTCGACGGCAAATCTCTCATTCCACCCCCGGTTAACGCACCGCAGGCACTGATCCTTAACAATGAACCCAAGGCCAATGTCGAACGCTACGACACCTTGAGAAAGACGGAGGCTCGTCATGCGTCATAATCCAGCAAGTGGTGCTATCGTTATCATGCTGCGGCAATTAAAGATGCATGGCATGGCACAAGCAGTTGGTGAACTCACCGAACAAGGATCACCAGCTTTCGAGGCAGCTATTCCAGTTCTGTCACAGCTGCTTAAGGCGGAAACAGCAGAGCGTGAAGTCAGATCAGTTGCCTATCAGCTCAAAACTGCACGCTTTCCAGCCTACCGTGATCTGAACGGCTTTGACTTCGCAAGCAGTGAGATAAACGAGGCATTGGTCCTGCAGCTGCATCGCTGTGACTTTCTCAATGATGCAAACAACATCGTTCTGGTTGGTGGACCCGGCACGGGTAAAACTCATATCGCCACCGCTATTGGTGTCCAGGCGATTGAACACCACCACAAACGCGTCCGGTTCTTCTCAACAGTTGAACTTGTGAATGCACTTGAGCAGGAAAAAGCCCAGGGCAAATCCGGACAGATCGCCAACCGGCTCATTTATTCCGATCTCGTCATTCTTGATGAGCTCGGATATCTACGATTCAGTGCATCCGGTGGCGCGCTTTTATTCCACCTGCTCAGCAAACTTTACGAGCGCACGAGTGTCATAATCACCACCAATCTCA
>NZ_ANNO01000113.1:0-929 GCF_000409565.1 Pseudochrobactrum sp. AO18b | reverse complement strand
AAAAAAGCCACCGCGTACTTCGCCAAGGATGCAAAATGAAGTACGCGTTTATCAAGGCGCATCGTGTTCTATTCAATGTGCGTGCCATGTGCCGCATGCTTAATGTCCATCCGAGCGGATTTTATGCATGGATGACGCAGCCTTTAAGTCGCCGTGCAACTGAAGATATCCGGCAGACAGCACTGATCAAAGATGCATGGCATGACAGCGGTAAGGTCTACGGATACCGCAAATTACACGATGATCTGCGAGATCAGGGTGAGACCTGCTGTCCAAACCGAGTTGCGAGACTGGCCAAGCTGGCAGGTATCAAAGCTCAGATTGGTTATAAGAGCCGCTCCGGTAAATATGGTGGCAAACCCTCTATAGTTATAGATAACACTCTGGATCGCCAGTTCGACGTGAACATGCCTGATAAGGTTTGGGTCACAGATATTACCTATATCAAGACATATGAAGGGTTTTCCTACCTGGCTGTTGTCATCGACCTGTTTTCTCGACGCGTTGTCGGGTGGTCAATGCAATCGCGCCAAACTACAGACCTGGTCTTACAGGCTTTGTTGATGGCCGTGTGGCGACGAAAACCAAAAGAGCGGGTCATGATACATTCAGATCAGGGCTCCCAGTTTACAAGTATGGACTGGGCTTCATTCCTAAAACAACATAATCTTGAGCACAGCATGAGCCGCCGTGGGAATTGTCACGATAATGCTGTAGCTGAGAGCTTTTTTAACCTGCTGAAGCGAGAGCGCGTTCGGCGCAAAACATACAGAACTCGAGCTGAAGCAAGGCAAGACGTATTTGATTACATTGAGATGTTTTATAACCCGCAGCGCAAACACGTTAGAAATGGTATGCTGTCACCAGCACACTTTGAACAGAACCACAAACTGAAGACGAAGAGTGTCTAATAAACTCGGGGCTATTCA
>NZ_ANNO01000112.1:0-6895 GCF_000409565.1 Pseudochrobactrum sp. AO18b | reverse complement strand
CGATCCATGTCTGATGCAACAACAGTTACCGGCAGCGACAAGGCTGCCGGAACTGTAAAGGCGTCTGCACGGCGCCGTAAAAAACGTGCACAACCGGCCAATTTACGCAAAGGCGGCTGGTTACAGGTTCTGGCGGCGCTGATCTGGCTGCCGCAGGCAGGCCTGATGGCCTATGCGATTAATGAGCTGACCGTCAGTGGGACAGTCAGCAATCTTCTGATTATCGTTGCCGGTATTTTTCTGCTTGGCCTGCTGCGTACCATTTTGCAGGGCACGGGCGAGCGGATTGCCTTTAAAACATCGCGTGCGGCACTGTCTGATCTGCGTGCAAAATCGGTGCAGGCGCTGGCTGACCGCTCCCCGCTGGATCGCAACCGTGCGGCATCGGGTGAGGCGGCAAGCATTCTCGCCGAACAGGCCGAAATGGTAGTGACTTATTGGTCGCGTTACCAGCCGGTGCAGATGAAAGTCATGATTGTTCCGATTGTCTTTCTCATTGCTGTGCTGTGGTATTCATGGGCTGCGGCACTGGTCTTGCTGGTTGCGGCGCCTCTTATTCCGGTTTTCATGGCGCTGATCGGTTATCGCGCCAAAGCCGCCAGTGAAGAACAGCTGGTGGAAATGGGGCAGATGAATGGTTTCCTGCTCGACCGTTTGCGCGGACTGGCAACAATCCGTACATTCCACGCTGTTGATCTGACCGCACAGCGCTTGCGCCATAATGCGGAAACGCTGCGCCACAAAACCATGATCGTGTTGCGCATTGCTTTCCTGTCTTCTGCGGTACTGGAGCTGTTTTCTGCGCTCGGCGTGGCGATGGTTGCGGTTTATATAGGCTTCCACCTCTTGGGCGAGCTGAATTTCGGCGCGTGGGGCGCAACGCTGACATTGGGGCAGGGGCTGTTTATCCTGCTGCTGGCGCCGACATTTTTTGAACCGCTGCGCGAACTCTCTGCCGTCTGGCATGACCGCGCTGCCGGTGAAGCCGCGATTGACGCGCTGGAAAATATCAGTGCAGGCGGTATGAAACTCACCGCGGTTGCTGCGACTGCTATACCGGCTGAAACAGAGAAAAATCATGCTGTTACGCTGCGCGATGTGGATTTCAGCTATGATGCAGATGATGAGACTGATCTGCTCTCCGGCTTTAGCTTACAGATTGCGCAAGGCGAGCATGTTGCGCTCTTAGGACCAAGCGGCAGCGGTAAATCAACACTGCTGGCGATGATGGCCGGTCTGATTGCACCGCGCAGTGGTGATGTTCTGATACATGATACCGTGCTCGATCAGAGCAGTGCTGACACGCTGCGTCAGCAATTCTCATGGATTGGCCAGAAACCGCATATTTTCTCCGGTTCTGTGCGTTCAAATATTACACTCGGCCGTGAAGGTTTTGCCCTGAGCGATGTGCAGGCTGCTCTGAAAACAGCAGCGCTGGATAATGTGGCCTCTGCCGCTGCAGCCAGTGATCTTGGTGAAAACGGCACCGGTCTTTCCGGTGGTGAAGGCCTGCGTCTGGCATTGGCAAGGGCAGCACTGAAATCCGGTGCGGATATTATCTTTGCCGACGAGCCGACTGCCCATCTCGACAGTGAAACCGCGCTCAAGGCAACAGAAGGTCTTCTGGCCATGGCGCAAGGCAAGACATTGATTATTGCCACCCATGATGAAGAACTGGCGCGCAAAATGGGACGCATCATTCGCGTTGACAGGCTGAGCGGTGCGGAAAATCTGCATGTGCAGGAAGACAGCGGTAATGCTGCTGCACCTGTATGCTCAGCACGGAGGGCGGCGGAATGAAGAAACTTGCGGTTTTGAAACCTGTTCTCAAACTGTTTTTCTCGGAAAAGCGCGGCAAATTATGGGCCGGTATGTTGCTCGCTGCTGTGACTGTTTTGTGCGGTATTCTGCTGCTTGGTCTGTCCGGTTGGTTTATCACCGCAACAGCAATTGCCGGTCTCGCAACGGCCACAGCTTTGGCTTTCGACGTATTTGCACCGGCTGCGGGTATTCGTTTGCTGGCTATTTTGCGCACTGCGTCGCGCTATGCGGAGCGTCTGGTTACGCATGATGCAACGCTGGCTGTGCTGGCGGCATTGCGCGAGAAATTGTTCCGCAGCTGGGCTGCACCGCAGGCAGCAAAAGAACTTTTGCGCCGTCCGAGCCGTCTGCTGTTCCGCCTGACAGCGGATATTGATGCACTGGATGCACTTTATCTGCGCGTGCTGGTGCCTGCCGGTGCGGCTTTTGTCACCATGCTGGTGGTTGGTTTTGCTTTCTGGCTGATGGATAGCACTTTCTCGCTGGCAATGGTGGCGGTTTTGGTACTTGCCGGTTTTGGCCTGCCGCTGATTGCAGCACTCTGGGCGATGAAGCCGATGCGCCGCCGTGCCAAAGCTGTTGAAGCCGTGCACGCGCGCAGTATTGATCTGGTCTCCGGCCAGACCGATCTGCTGATGGCGGGACGATTGCAGGCGCAAAGCGCAAGCATATGTGCGGCTGACAAAAGATTGTCCGATGCTGATGATCAGCTCAACCGGATTGAAATTTCGGTCGGTGCCGGTTTTGGTATCGCTACGGCTTTGCTACTCTGTGTTGCTTTGCTCGGCGGTGTCTGGCTTGCAGAGGCTGGCACAATTTCACCTGCTGTTGCTGCCTTTGCGCTGCTGATGGCACTGGGTGCGATGGAACCGTTTGCAGCATTACGCCGTGGTGCCATGGAACTTGGCCGCACGCTGATGGCTGCGCACCGCGTTGGCGACCGTTATGAAACCCAGCCGCATTTCTATGTGCCTGTACAACCGGCCGATCCTCATGAGGCTGTTTATCTGGAACAGATCAATATGCGCTATGAGGACAAGATGCCTCTGGTGCTGCAGGATATCAGTCTGAGCGTGCGCAAGGGTGAAAAACTGGCGATTGTCGGCACAAGCGGCACAGGTAAATCGACGCTCATGGCTTTGCTGGCCGGTGAGGTGACCGCGGATTCCGGTATTATCCGTCATGAGGCAGCAACGTTGCTGACGCAGAAAACCCAGCTGTTTCAGGATAGTCTGGCGGAAAATCTGCGCCTTGCTCAGCCGAAGGCACCGGACGATGATCTGATGCAGGCACTGGAAATGGCCGGCCTGTCAGAAACGGTAGGTGACATGCCGCAGCAGTTGGAAACAATGCTTGGCGAGGGCGGCCTTGGCCTGTCCGGCGGTCAGGCTCGCCGTCTCGCACTGGCGCGTCTGTTTCTGCACAATACTCCGCTCTGGCTGCTGGATGAGCCGACAGAAGGGCTGGATAAAGCCACGGCGCAGGACATTCTGCAGCGGCTGTCACAGGCCACAAGTCAGAATGGTGGCCACGGCAGAACTATGATTATTGCGACGCATCTGCGCCGTGAAGCTGAGATTGCTGACCGTATTGTCGTGATGAGCAATGGTCGCATGACGGCAGAAGCACTGAAAGGAACGCAGGCATTTTCAGATATTCTGAAGACACTGCGTCAGGTTTAACAAGAATACCTGTCCGGAGCCGGACGCGTTAACAGCCATGTCTTTGAAAAGGAAGCCCCGCTTTATGAAGCATGATCTTTTATACATAATCAGAGGGATGATCTGACAAAAACGGATCACATTATCTGATTTTGAAAGCGGTTTTCTCCCAAGCGCCGCTTTCATTCCCACACTGTGAGAACCCTGTAACCGGCCAGTATTACCAGCCGGAACGGATATGCATTTCCTGATGCTATAAATTAGTATAATCTAGAATTGGTCTATTTTAAGCGTGTCCCGAAAAATGCGAAGCGGTTTTCGGACAAGATACGAATAAAAGCAAATAGATAGAGCATATCCGCCCTGCAGGTTTCTCACAGACATTTCCGGCAACAATGCCGGTCATACGGACTGTTTGATATACGCGCATTTTGACCGGAATGCCCCCTATTATCCGGAGAGACGCGTAAAAGCTTTGTTTTCAAGCATAGTTTGCCGGATACCGAATAGTTTCCGGCGCTAAGCTACAACAGGAGCGCCGCGCCCCCGCGGCGGATGATGATGGAACTGGATATTGTTTCACTATCCCGTCTGCAATTTGCAGTCACCGCCATGTACCACTTTTTGTTTGTTCCTTTGACGCTCGGCCTGTCTATTCTGCTGGCGATCATGGAAACGGTCTATGTAATGACCGGCCGCCTGATCTGGCGGCAAATGACAAAATTCTGGGGTACATTGTTTGGTATTAACTTTGTAACCGGTGTTGCCACCGGCGTTGTGATGGAATTCCAGTTCGGTATGAACTGGAGTTATTACAGTCACTATGTCGGGGATATTTTCGGTGCGCCGCTGGCGCTCGAAGGGCTGATGGCTTTCTTTCTGGAAGCGACCTTTATCGGCCTGTTTTTCTTCGGCTGGGATCGCCTGTCCAAAATCGGCCACTTGACCGTGACCTATCTGATGGCGATCGGTTCCAATATTTCCGCTTTGTGGATTCTGGTGGCCAATGGCTGGATGCAAAATCCGGTCGGATCGCGCTTTAACCCTGAAACCATGCGTATGGAAATCACGGACTTCTTTGCCGTTGTTTTCAACCCTGTTGCGCAGGCCAAGGTCGTGCATACGGTTTCTGCCGGTTATGTCACAGCTTCCATTTTCATTCTCGGTGTTTCGGCATGGTATATGATCAAAGGCCGTCATCTGGAACTGGCCAAACGTTCGATGACTGTGGCGGCTTCTTTCGGTCTGGCCGGTGCTTTGTCGGTTGTGGTGCTGGGGGACGAAAGCGGCTATCTGACATCCGACCATCAGAGCATGAAAATGGCTGCGATTGAGGCCATGTGGGACACAGAACCGGCTCCGGCATCCTTCACGCTGATTGGTGTGCCGGATCAGGAAAACCGCGTGACCCATTATGCCATTCACATTCCCTATGTGATGGGGCTGATCGGTACGCGCTCCCTGACCATTGAAATTCCGGGTATTAACCAGCTGGTTTTGCAGGCTCAGGATCGCATCCGTGACGGTATCAAAGCCTATGATGCCTTGCAGACAATCAAAGCGACGCCACGGGGCGAGCAGGCACCGGCAGAAGCCAAACAGGCTTTTGAACAATATGGTGAGCGTCTGGGTTATGGTCTGCTGCTGAAGAAATATGTTGATGATCCGCGCACTGCCACGGATGAGCAGATCGTGGCTGCCGCCAATGATACTGTTCCGGGTGTGCTGCCGCTGTTCATTGCCTTCCGTGTGATGGTGGGCCTGAGCTTCTATTTCCTGTTGCTGACCGGCACCTTCTTTTTCCTGTCTGCACGCAGAAAACTGGACAAACACCGCTGGCTGCTCTGGGTTGCGGTCTTCTCTATTCCTCTGCCTTGGCTGGCTGCAGAAATGGGCTGGCTGGTTGCGGAATTCGGCCGTCAGCCATGGAGTATTGAAGGGGTTCTGCCAACAGCCGTGGCGGTTTCCAATCTCAGCCCCGTAACCGTGCTGATCTCGCTGAGCGGATTTATCCTGATCTATACAGTTCTGTTCATTATTGAGATGGGCGTGATGATCCGTGCGATCCGCAACGGGCCGCAGCCGGATCATGCTCCGGTTTCCGCACCCTTTGAGAAACCTGTTCCCAGTAAACCGGTACAAATCGGGGAGGCAAAATAATGGTTTTGTCCGAACTTCTTGATTATTCAACCTTACGTCTGATCTGGTGGGTATTGCTGGGTGTGCTGCTCATCGGCTTTGCGGCGATGGATGGTTTTGACCTTGGTATTGAAACCATGCTGCCTTTTGTTGCCCGTACTGATCTGGAACGCAGGCTGGTGCTGGAAACCATTGAACCGGTCTGGGAAGGCAATCAGGTCTGGCTCATTCTGGCCGGCGGTGCGATTTTTGCCGCATGGCCGCAGCTTTATGCGGTGTCTTTCTCCGGCTTCTATCTGGCGATGTTCATCATTTTGTTCGCGCTGATCCTGCGACCGGTCGGTTTCAAATACCGCAACAAGCGTGAAAGCGCGCTGTGGCGCAACAATTGGGACCGGGCATTGTTCATCGGTGGTTTTGTGCCGTCACTGATTTTTGGTGTGGCTGTCGGTAATGTGCTGCTCGGCGTGCCGTTCCGTATCAATGACGATATGATGATCTTCTATGAAGGTTCATTCTTTGCCTTGCTTAACCCGTTTGCGCTGCTGGCAGGTCTGATGTCAGTCATCATGCTGGCCATGCATGGTTGTGTGTGGCTCTGTGTCAAAACCACAGGAATTGTGGCTGAACGTGCAAAAAAATACGGTACGCTTCTCGCATTGCTGACAGTGGTCTTTTATGTCGCCGCAGGGCTGTATCTCTGGAAATCCGGTCTGGGTTACCGCATTACCAGTGAGATTGATCCGAACGGTCCGTCTAACCCGCTGTTTAAAACCGCAGTGGTTGAGCAAGGCGCATGGCTTGCCAATTATCTGCGCTATCCGGCTCTGTGGGCTGTGCCTGCCCTCGGCCTGCTGTCGCCTTTCGCGGTGATCCTCTTTTTGTGGGCACGGCGTCCGCTCGTGGCATTGCTGTTCGGTAAATTGTCGATCTTCGGTGTGATTACATCGGTGGGTGTGGCAATGTTCCCGTTCATCCTGCCATCCTCGCTGAATCCGAGTGCCAGCCTGACGGTCTGGGACAGCTCATCCAGCCATCTGACCCTGTTCATCATGCTGATCAGCATCGGCATTATGCTGCCGATCATCATGCTCTATACGAGCTGGGTCTATTATGTGCTGCGCGGAAAAGTGACGGAAAGTGATCTGGAAGAGGGGCATTACTGATGCCCGTTTCCGTCATCATTTCTGTCTCTTATATAATATGAGGTTTTAAATGTGGTATTTCGCCTGGGTTTTAGGACTACCTCTCGCAGCGGCTTTCGCGGTGCTCAA
>NZ_ANNO01000111.1:0-3166 GCF_000409565.1 Pseudochrobactrum sp. AO18b | reverse complement strand
GGGCGGGGGCTTTTGAGTTTGTCAGAACCGGTAATTCACACCGATTTTGAATGTATGAAAATCGAGCGAATTGGATGCTTTGCGTCCGTTTCTAACACTCGACGATCCTTCATGCTTGACGGTCTCATAGATCGCTTTTTCATAAGGCTCACAATATTGCGGAAACTGAGTGCAAAAGTCGGCCATGCCCGGCTGTTTTGACGGGTCAACAATCTCAACACCAGTCTTTTCCTGTGTTTCCCAGTCACGCATGATACCGGCACGGGCATTTTTAAAGTTGAAATTGGTTTTGCCGAAACGTGTGTAGGAATAATCCGCCATCACCGACCACCGGTCATTCATGGCATATTCAACCCCGCCGCCGGCTGTCCAGCCGAAGCGTGTTGCTTTCTCCTTTTCAGTCAGCGCAATTTCTGTGACCTTGTCAGAACTGTCTGCACTGACACGATATTGCTCGCGCGACTGGCTCTCGCGGGCAAAGGCCACACCGCCACTGCCGTAAAGCATCCATTTATTGTCAAAAGCATAGCCGAGTTTACCGCGCACAGCGGCAGTCCAGTCAATGTCATAGAGGGTCTGCGCCTGCACATTGCCGGTACCGGCAAAATCGCCCTCTGTTGTGCGGGCTTTATGTGCAACATTCAGATAGGTTTTGCTCCAGTCTGCACCGATGCCGAGCACCACGCGGTTTGGCAATTGCCAGTTATAACCGGCCTGCACACCAAACAACCCGCTATCCATGCCGAAATCAGCGGATTCCGTTGCCGCAATCGCATTGGATGTGCCGTCGAGAGCGGTTGTGTTGCCCCATGTGCGGCCAAAAACACCACCTGCATGGGCACCGGCATAAAGGCCTGTCCAGTCAATCGGAGCGCCTTCAACCGTTGGACGCCGTGTCAGGAAGGACGGCAGAGACGGCAATTGCTGTTCACCGCCGATGTCGGCTGTGAGACTGGCATAGAAGGTACGACCCGGACCCGGCTGCGTCACAAGCCCCAGAGGATCAATGTAGAATTTATCAAACACATTCTCGACGCGGAATGCCGCTGTCAGATTGTCAGTGATTTTATATTCTGCAAACAGATCAACAAGCGCATAGGGTTTCCAGAGCACCGGTGTGATGAATTCAGATGCGCCTTGTGCCGTCACATCGCCATGACCGATAGCACGCGGCCCCGTATAGGAGACACGACCGCCGAGCATCAGCCGTTCTTCCAGCAGTTTCTGCGACAGGGTCAGGTCAACCGAATATTTGGGCTGCACATGGTTGGTGGCATAATCACCATAAAGGCTCTTACCGTCGCAACTCTCGGATGTCCGGCAATATTCAACATTCAGATAATAATTGGCTGCCAGATCAGCTGTGAAACCGTCCAGCTCATAGCGACCGGAAAATTCCAGACCGGAAAACTTCGCACGGTGGATATTGCCGATATTCAGGGCAAAATTGCTCGGATTTTTAGTGTCATATACAATATTGCGCGAGATGTAGTTTTTAACATCCCAGTTGAAGTAACCGAGCTTCAGCATACCCGTATCTTCATCGGCAAGCAGGCCGTTACGGACGACATTGGTGCCGATTTCCCAGTTGCTGGAACGCTCCGGTTTTACATCTGTATTTGCGGTAACGCTGTTAAATGCGGAAACGGATTCAATAATGCTCGGCGCGCGCAGCGTATTGGAATAATTGACATAGAACTGGGTCTGTTCCCACGGTTCAAAAGTCAGACCGACAGACGGGCTGAAACCACCGTCATTGGTTCTGGAACCCTGTCCCTTTGCATTATTAATCTGATTGCGCTCATAGGGGTCGAAACGGTCTTTCGACCAGAAATGCGAATAGCGCAAACCACCATTCACAGTAAGCCAGTCAACAGGCTTATAAGCAGCCTTCGTATAAGCCGCGACTTCATGGCGGATCGCATCGCGCGGTGTCATCCAGCCTTCCAGAGCTGCGGAATGTTCACTGCCGCGTGTATCTTCCACACGGAAAGATGTGCCGTAAGTCAAATCCAGATCGCCTGCATCAAACGTGAAAGCGGATTTGTTCTGGATATCCCCGCCCCACATATCACTGTCAGATCCGACACGGAAATCGGCAGGCAGGCCGATCCCTCCCGGTGTAACACCACGCCCGCCGCGTACCGGATTACGCAATTGCAGATGCGTCCAGTAGAGATTGGCACGCAGATCAATCAGCTCATTGTCTTCCGGCTTCCAGTTATAACGCGCAGTCACCGTGTCGAGACTGGTTCCTGCGGTTTGCTTTTGCTGTATCGACTGGTCTTTAATGCCGCTCAAGCGTGAGGCGAGCCTGTCACCGGCCTCGCTGCGATAGCCCATATAGCCGAGCTGCAATTCATGATCGTCCGCAAAACGGGCATTGAGTTTTGCCAGCCATGACTCGGTTTCCAGCTGGGTGTTGAGTATTTCCTCACCCGGACGGTAATTGGTCAGCCCCTGATTGGCATAATATTCGTTCCAGTAATTGCTCGGGCTTCTGGGTGTGCAATTAATGGCAACCATTGAATTGCAATAAGGCTGTTTGCCCAGATTGACCGGATCGGCAGCTGCGGAGCCACGCGTTCCTGCGTGATAATTACCCTGTTTACGCCGTGCATAACCGGCCAGAACATCTATGGCATCGCCTTTATAGGCGCCGACAATACTGCCGGAAGCGGATGTCGGAGACAGGAATGACGGTCTGTCCAAACCGTCTTTTGAACCGACAGGAGCTTTCATTGCATCCCACGGCGCATAGGGCCACTGATAACCGCTGAGAGCGCCGGCCAGCGGTTTGGATGTGTTGCCGCCAATGCCGCCTTTAACGCGGATACCCCAGTGATTACCGTCTTTAACAATATCATCCACGCCGACAGTGCGCATGCTGACAGAACCGGCATTGCCCCATGAAGCGGTGTCCGCCCCCTTGTTGATTTCCACGCCGGCAATAAAATCAGGATCAACAAAGGTGCGGTTGGAAACACCCTGATAGCCCTGATAGACGGTGACGGAGTTTTCAGCGCCGTCAATGGTTGTGGATACACGCCCCATGCCTTGCATACCGCGAATATTGACATCAATTGATCCTGCACCATTGCGGGCTTCACCGGATTTGACACCGGGTGTGCCACGGAACATATCCGCAGGGCTGGAACCGCGATAA
>NZ_ANNO01000110.1:0-13010 GCF_000409565.1 Pseudochrobactrum sp. AO18b | reverse complement strand
GCTGGAAACGGTTATCTGGTTCAGAATGAGTGAGCCGTCCGGCGCAGCGCCGCCGGTATTGGCGGCAAGACGCTCGGTAATCAGCACGGATTTTGTACCGGTGAAATTATAGGTCAGGCCGGAGCCCTGCAAAATCCGCGCCAGTGCCTGCTCCTTGGTGGCGGCACCTGAAATTCCCGGAGAAGATTTCCCGCGCACGACGGCAGGTTCATAGGATAGCTGGGTGCCGGATTGGCTGCCAAAAGCTGCGAGTGCGCGGTTGAGCGGACCGGAGGGAATATTGAAGCCTGTCTGTTGCTGTGCCTGTGCATTGAAGCTGGTTGCTGTCAGTACCACGCCGGTTATCATTGCGGTGGTTGCCAGCAAAGCGGCTATCATGGCTTTGCTGCATTTGGTGTGTCGTGCCGCTTGTTTGGTGGCGCCTGTCATGCCTGCTCACTCCGTCGGTCAATCATTACAGGCGTTTTTTCTGCATGAGAAAACGCCCTCATATTCTTCTTTACGAGTGGCGGATAAAAATATTCAGTTTTTACTCATATTTTATACGGAAGAGACAATTGTCAGCAAAGATGCAATTTTTCGTGTTTTAGCGCCAAAAGGCCGGACAACTGCTGCAATGGCTGCATCAGGATCGTTAAGATCAAACACACCGCTGACCGTGCGCGATCCGAGTGAAGGATCAGCGATCAATACGCGCCCGTTTTGCCAGCGGGAAATTTTTGCACAAAGGGCTGCAACAGTTTCATTTTCCGCAAACAGCATGTTGGAGCGCCATGCTGCAATTTGTGATGGTTCCTGTTCACCGCGGGTAATCCGGTTAGTGGCGCTGTCAAAACTAAGCCACGTACCAGCCTCCAGCTTTTCTCCTGCCGGTGTGCCGGTTCTGGCTTCAACACTGCCATGCGCCACGGCCACAGAGAGAAAGCCTTTTTCTGCAGAAACATCAAAAGCCGTGCCCAGCGCAATGACCAGCATAGGGCCGGTTGTGACGGTAAAAGGCCTTGTGCTGTCCGGCTGAACCTGAAAATACGCCATGCCGGACAGCAGCCCGATACGGCGGTCTTGCTCGGAAAAATCAACGGCAATTGCACTGTCAGGCCCCAGCGTGGCGAAGCTGCCGTCAGGCAGGGGAATGTCCCGGATCTCTGCCGTGGAGGTGATGTGATCAGCCTGCGACAGCAGCCACAGATGCGGCACTGTCAGCGCGCCGGTGGTCAGGGCTCCGAGGCCGAGTGTGGTTCCGGCGATAAAATTGCGGCGGGATAGTTTGCTTTTCTCCGGTATTTTCCGGTTCTCTGTGAACAAAGTGCCGGTCATGCCATGAATGGCGGCCACACGCGCCCAGGCTGCGGCATGGGCAGGGCTGCGGGTGACCCATGTTTTAATCATGTCGGCAGAAACGGGATTAACGGGGTCATTTTGCAGACGGATAGCCAGATCGGCTGCTTCACGAAACAGCCGCTGTGCTTCTTCTGTCTCATCAGCGGAATTGGTCATATGTTTCAAGCCTGTCCGGATAGATTACTGTCTCACTTCTGTTTACGAATGAGCGTGGCTAATTTTCAGTATATGGGGAAATTTGTCACAGTCCGGTAAGGCGCCTGTCAATAAATTCATAGGCATCTCTGATGAGGGTCCATGTTCTGCCCACGGAGAGATTAAGTTCCGCTGCAATTGCCGCAATGGTCATCTCATCCATACGGTGCATCTCGAATGCTTTGCGCGTTCGGTCAGGCAGTTCCTGCAAAGCCTGTTGTGCCAGTATCAGTTTTTGCCGGTCATAGACCTGTTTTTCCGGTGAGGGAGAGGGGTCAGCAATGGCTGAGAAATCTTCGGGTGTGAGATCGGCTCTGCGCAGCAAACCTTCACGCCGCTGATGATCTGTACCGAGGTTGCGCGCAATTCTGAACAAATAGGCTGCGGGATTATAAGTGGTTTTGCTTTCCGCAGGCGGAGAGACCAAAACGCGTAAAAAAGTATCCTGCGTCAGATCGGCAGCCGTTTCTTCAGGAAGCCCTCTGCGGCGTAATGATTGTATAATATCACGCGCATGTTTTTTAAAAAGATGATGGAGATCCCACATCTGTGTAACCGTTTTCTGAAAGCATATGCGTCCGGCTCGTCAGGCAATGACGATAGAATAAATCTTGACTATTATAATCAAGTTTATATTGCAAGGCATAAATCTTCGCTTCAGATACGGGCAGGGGCTATGCCGGTGCGTGTGACCCAACGGCATAGCGGTCTGGTTGTCCCTGTGAGCTTTAAAAATTGGCCGTCAGAGATGCATAGAATGTCCGGCCTGGTCCCGGCTGCTGTGCAAGGCTGAGCGGATCGACATAGAACCGGTCTGTCAGATTTTCCACGCGCACGCTGGCGGTATAAGTGTCGTTGATTTTATATTCTGCAAACACATCTATCAATGTGTAAGGCTGCCAGTTGATCATCGTGATGAACTGCGACATGCCCTGACCTGTGACATCACCATGTCCGCTCGCACGCGATGCAGTATAGGAAATGCGGCCGCCGACTGTGAGTGCATCATCCAGTAATTTCTGGGTCAGGGTCAGGTCTATACCATATTTAGGCGGTACGTGATTGGTGGCATAGTCGGCATAGAGAGATTTGTTTTCACAGGTTTCAGCGGTACGGCAGAACTCCACATTCAGATAATAATTGGCAGCCAGTGTGGCTTCGAAACCGCCGAGCGCATAATTGGCCGACATTTCAAGACCGGAGAAACGGGCGCGGTCAATATTGAAAATGCGCACATTCGCAGAGTTCGCATATCTGTGGAACTCGCGGGCGATGTAATCTTTTACATCCCAGTTGAAGTAACCCAGTTTGAGCATTGCACGATCTGTACCGGTAATCAGGTCATCCTGAATGAAGTTTGCACCGATTTCCCAGTTGTTGGAACGCTCTGCCTTTGCATCTTCATTCACGGTCATATTGAAAGCGGACACGGCTTCCATAATGCTCGGCGCGCGTAAGGTGCTGGAATAATTGGTGTAGAATTGTGCGCCGTCAAACGGTTCGACCGTGACACCCAATGACGGGCTGAAGCCACCCTGTTTGAAACGCGCTTTGCCGTAAACCATATCAGGATGAACATATTTTGTGCGGCTGCGATCGCGCGACCACATATGGGAATAGCGCAGGCCGCCATTGACCGTCAGCCAGTCAACCGGTTTATACGCTGTCTTGATATAGGCTGCGGCTTCTTTACGGGTGCCGTCGCGCAAATCAAGAAATGTGTCCCATTTCCTTGTTCCTTCGGTCGGCTTGGTATCTTCTTCTTTATAAGACGCGCCATAGGTCATATCAAAATCACCATAGGCAGTTGTGAACTGTGAGCGGTTGCTGATATCGCCGCCCCATGTCCACAAATCCGGTCCGGATTTAAAGTCGACCGGCGCATTTGCTGGCAGCCAATCGGTCGGATTGCGCTGTTTCAGTTTCGTACCCCAGAGATTGGCCTTGAGATTAATCAGATCATTCTCTTCAGGATCCCAGCGATATTTAAATGTTCCGGTGTGTGCTTCTATATCTGTCGTCAGGCGCTGCTGTCTGGCTTGTTGTCCGAGCGTACTCAAAGCATTAGCCTTAAAAGTACCGGCCTTGCTTTCAAAACCTGTATAGCCAAGCTGAATACTATGCCCGTCGCCGAACATAACCTTGCCTTTCAGCAGCAGGGATTTCGTTGCCATTTGGGTATTGAGAACCTGTTCACCGGGGCGGTAATTGGCCAGACCTGTATTCTCAATATATTGCGGATACCATCTGTATTCAGGATTGGGTAAGTTACAAAGAAATCTGCATACGCTCATCCCGCCGAGATTGGCGATACCGGCGGCAGGGCCGTTTTTACCGGCATGGTAATTACCGCGCTCGCGATAGGCATAGCCTGCCAGCAATTCAATATTTTCATCCTGCATTGCCGCAACGATACTGCCTGAACCATTGGTCGCCTTCAGAAAAGCCGGACGATTCATGGTGTCATCCGAACTTTTAACACTTGGTACATAGAGATGATCGAATTCCGGCTGCAGATCGCCGGGATAACCGCTATTGATAATTTCGTAGCCAGCAACGTTACCCTCTTCAGGCTTGCTGGAATTGGTGCCGAAACCGCCTTTAACACGCAGGCCGAAGCGGTTGCCTTCCTTGACAATATCGCCCGCCTCAATTGTACGCATGGCGACCGTGCCGGCAATGCCGCTGGATGCAGCATCGGAGCCTTTTTGGATATCAATGCCGCCGAGAAAATCCGGATCAACAAAGGTGCGGTTCGAGATACCCTGATAGCCCTGATAGACATTAATGGCATTTTCCGCACCGTCGATGGTGGTGGCCACGCGCCCCATGCCCTGCATACCGCGGATATTCACATCAATCGCACCGGCACCGTTGCGGGCTTCACCGGACATCACGCCCGGTGTGCCGCGGAAAATATCAGCAGGGCTTGCGCCGCGAAAACGCTCAATCGTCTGCTCTGAAATATAAGAGGTTGGCGCTGCCGTGTGATATGGCGCTTCAGCCGCGGCGATTGAACCGCCATTGGTCACTGTGATTGTGTTTAGCGTCACGGTGCCGTCCGGTGCAACTACGGATTGGGCGTTACCAGCAGGATCATGAATTGTGAGCGTTGTGCCCTGAATAGAGTAATTCAGGCCGGAGCCGGACAGCAATCTGCCCAGTGCCTGTTCCCGTGTCATCGTGCCTTGCACAGCAGGGCTTGTCTTGCCGGATACCATATCGGATCGCATCAGCAGTTTGAGACCGGCACGATCAGCAAAACCGGCCAGTGCTGAACCCAGATTTTGTGCGCGGATATTGAAACTGATCGTCTGCGATACAGTGGTCTGCGCATGGGCAATCATCGGCAATCCGGTGCCAAGCACTGCAATAAACGCAACCGAAGCCAGAAGTCCGGCCTTTTGCGCATGTTGGGACAAAGAGCGCTTTTTCGCCTTGATGATAGCTTGCATGGAAATATTCCGCCTTACCAATATGACACATTCCGGCCTCCGCTCATGACGGAAATTCCGGCCTCATAATTCAAAGACGAAACGGCGTGGCTGATCTTGCACCGGTAAAATATAAAAATATGATTATTTTTATCATAAATTTGAATCGGGTAGTTTTTTAGCGCAAAATTGTCACAAAAGGCAGACGGATCACGGAGACAGGCAGGGTGGTTTCAATGGCCTGTAAAATCTCTTCCGGCTGGCTGAGATCAAAAACGCCGGTGACCTGCAGTGTTTGCAGGCGGTTGCTGGCAAGAACAATTGTTCCGCCGCGATGACGCTCAATTTCTGTAACGACTTCGCCGAGCGGTTTGGCGTTGAAAATCAGTTTGCCGCGACGCCATGCGGTTTCAATGTCGGAATCCACTTCTTCCGGTGCGGATATAGTCCCTGTGTCTTCATAGCGGATACGGGTATTGGCACCGGCGACAACCATATTGCTTGTCCGGTTTGCAGGTTGTATCCGGCTGCTGACGCCGACAGTGCCTTCAATCACCGTGACAGCAACCTGCTGAGGTTTGATATCAATATCAAAAACCGTGCCCAGAGCACGGGTCTGCCCGTCAAGTGCCTCAACGATAAACGGGCGTGCTGCGTCTTTTGCGACAGTAAACAGAGCTTGCCCTTCATAGAGGGTCAGCCGTCTCTCATTTGCTGACATATCAACGGAGAGTGCAGAACCGGCATTGAGAAACACGGTTGAACCATCAGTCAGCGTAATGCTCCGCTGCTCACCCGTACCGGTTGTATAATCGGCATAGAGACGCGGCCCGATGAGCCCCGTCTGATGCACTGCGGCACCACCGGTTATCAGTCCGGCCAGGCCGAGAACTGCGCGTCTGGTGAATTGTTTTTGCTTTGCGGATTTGCGGATGCTTTTACCGGCTGTGCCAATGCCGTGCCACAGTGCCTCAGCCTCGCATGCTGCCATTTCATGCTCGGCGCTTTGACGACGCCAGTCTGCAAAACCCGCATGGTCCTGTGCGGTTGCCCGTCCGGAGCTCAGCTGTACAATCCGGTCGATTGCCTCATCGCTTAAGCTGATATCCGTTTTATATCTGATTTTTTCGGGCATAGCGGCTCAGGCGAGTGTGCGGAAATGATCGCGGCAATGGCGCAATGCCTGCGCGAGATAACGTGCAACCATGCTTTCCGATACGCCCAGACGGCGGGCAATCTCATAATGGGTCAGCAGGTCACAGCGTGCCAGCAATAAGGCTTTACGCGGTTTTTCCGGTAATTGCAGCAGGGCGTAAATAAGTTGCCGCAACTGGTCGCGGTCAATCGCAAAGACCTCCGGTGTCGGCGCAGTATCGGCAATCGCCTGCAAAATATCTTCATCGCTGAGGCAGGCTTTGTGATGACGCTGTTCCTTGCGCAGCAGATCAATCGCAATATTATTGGCAATCCGCATGATGAAGGCGCGATGATCGCGAACCTCAGAAGAGCGCTCCTGTATTTTGGACAGGCGCAGCCATGTTTCCTGCAAAGCATCATCGGCCAGCTCATGGGAGCTGGTGCGTTTTTTGAGCATTTCGCGCAGCCATTTCAACTGCCGCAAATAGACAGACAACAGGTCTTCAGAATGGTCGGTTGATGGAATGCTCATGCCGTGTGTCTGCGTGCAAAGGGGGGCGGATGAATAGATTTTTAATACTATACAAAAATACTCATATTTAAAAGCTGAAAAATTTCTGCACGGAAATATCCTGTGCGTAGCTGTGAGAGGACTGCAGAAAGGCCGAAATCGCCGCGTTTGGGCGGGTTCTGCAGTTTTCTGTATTTCCTCCGCTGAAGCTTAACAAAAATATTGTTTGTGTTGCCGTTCCGGATGCAGTTCCGCCAACCTGAAAGGTAATCAAATATGAGGTTTCTGTTGTGCCTCTCCCTGTCCGCATATTCTCTGGCCGCTTCAGCGGCTTTTTCGGCAGAGGCTGCTCCTGCAGATGCAGCGATTGCGGGGGCTCAGATCGCTGTGGCGGAGCGCACTGTCACCACTTCTGTAGCCAAGCCGGTACCAACGGAATGGAAACTGGGTTTTAACGGACTGTTTGTGCCGCGCGAAGAAGTGGCTGTAGGTACAACATTACAGGATCAGCGTATTGCCGCGGTTGAAGCGGAGGCCGGTGATTATGTAAGCGCCGGACAGGTGCTGATGCGGCTGGATACGGTGAAACTGGATATCAAGCTCAGAGAAACAGAAGCGCGTGTTGCCCGCGCCCGTGCATGGCTGGCTCAGCAGGAGGCGACACAGGCGCAGGCGCAGTCCAGCCTGAACCGCACACAGCGTCTGCGCAGCAATGGTGCGGTCAGTGAGCAATCCTATGATGACAAGCTGTCGGCGCTGAATATTGCCGAACAGAGTGTGGGAGTGGCAAAGGCCGAGTTCACGCAGGCTGAGGCGCAACTGGCGGAGGCGAAAAGCGAAAGGGCACGGGCTGTTATTCATGCACCGGTCAGCGGTATCATCTCAGAGCGCAATGCACGCGTTGGTGCACTGGCCGGTAGCGGCACGCTTTTC
Organism: Pseudochrobactrum sp. AO18b; assembly: GCF_000409565.1. NCBI lineage: Bacteria > Pseudomonadati > Pseudomonadota > Alphaproteobacteria > Hyphomicrobiales > Brucellaceae > Pseudochrobactrum > Pseudochrobactrum sp. AO18b. The sequence continues at coordinate 5,459 of NZ_ANNO01000110.1, read as the reverse complement.
AGCCTTATCCGCGACGGCGAGATAGAATTTGCTGCTGAAGTACCGGAAAGTGAAATCCTGCTGATGAAGGCAGGTCAGGCGGCGCATGTCACACTGCCTGACGGGAAAATCGCAGCCGGACATATCCGCTTATTGTCGCCGAAAATCGACCGCCAAACGCGGCTGGGCAGAGCCTATATCGCGATTGAGGGCAAACAAATATCGCTCTTCTCCGGTGCTTTCGGCAGGGCAGACGTGGTGTTCTCGCAAAGCAAGGCAATTCTGGTCAATGACTCTGCGCTTTTGCATGGCCGTGAGGCATCCGATGCCTCGGTCTTTGTTGTTGTCGGCGGTAAGGCCGTCAAGAAAACAGTCAAGCTCGGCTTGCGCAAGAACGGAGCTGTTGAAATCCGTTCGGGCTTAAGCGCAGGCGATCACATCATTGAAAAAGCAGGGCCGCTGCTCCGCGACGGCGAGACGGTAACACCTGTTCCTGCGCGGGCGCCTTGAAAATCCGGATTCCCTGAAAGTATTGTTTATGACCAGTAATATTTCCGCCTGGGCAATCCGCAAGCCGGTGCCGACGCTTGTTCTTTTCATTGTTCTGACCCTTGCCGGCTGGGCTGCATTCAATAAGCTGCCGGTGAATGCCAATCCCAATGTATCCTTTCCCGTGGTGACGGTTGCGGTCACGCAGGCCAGTGCTGCCCCTTCCGAAATGGAAGCGCAGATTACACGTCGTATTGAAGGTGTGGTATCCGGCATCGCAGGGGTCAAACATCTACGCTCCTCCATTGCGGATGGTGTGTCGACGACCACAGTGGAGTTCCGCATCGGGGTTGATCCCGACCGTGCCACCAATGATGTGCGTGAGGCCGTGGCGCAGATCCGCTCAGATTTGCCGCAGACTATTCAGGAACCGGTGGTCAGCCGTGTCGATGTTGAAGGCGGGGCAATCCTTTATTACACGATTTCCGCGCCGGATATTTCGGCGGTTGATATGTCATGGTTTGTGGATGATACGATTACCCGTGAACTACTGGCCGTGCCCGGTGTCCAGAAAGTGCAGCGATTGGGCGGTGTTAATCGTGAGGTGCGTATTGCGCTGAAACCGGAGCGGTTGCTGGCACTTGGTGTATCCGCGGATCAGGTCAATTCTGCTTTGCGCGAGCTGAATGTGAATGTGCCGAGCGGGCGGGGCAATATCGGCGACAGGGAGCAGTCGCTGCGCACGATTGCAAGCGCCAGAACGGTGGAAGAGCTTTCCGCTTTAACGATCTTATTGCCGGGCAACCGGTGGATCCCGTTGCGTGAGATTGCCACAATACAGGACGGAGCGGGTGAGCCGCGCGGCTTCTCCCGTCTGGACGGCAAAGCCGTAGTGGGCTTTTCTGTGTTCCGTGCAAAGGGCTATAGCGATACGGTTGTTGCCAATGGTGTCAAAAACCGGCTTGAGGACATAAGACAGCTCAACTCGGGCACAGAGATCAGGGAGGTCAGCTCCACGGTCGAATATACGGTGCAGAGCTATAATAATGCGATCACCACATTGCTGGAAGGCGCTGCGCTGACGGTTGCGGTGGTGTTTCTTTTCCTTCGCAACTGGCGGGCGACCGTGATCGCAGCGGTGGCCATGCCGCTTTCCATTTTGCCAACATTTGCGGCGATGTATCTCCTCGATTTTACACTTAACAGCATCAGTCTGCTGGCTCTGACACTCGTCATCGGTATTCTCGTTGATGATGCGATTGTGGAGATAGAGAATATTGAGCGCCATATTCATATGGGCAAGCGCCCCTATATTGCAGCGCTAGAAGCATCGGATGCGATCGGACTGGCTGTTGTTGCAACAACCCTGACGATTGTCGCTATTTTTGCGCCGGTCAGTTTTATCGGTGGTGCGGTCGGGCAATATTTCAAACAGTTCGGCCTGACTGTTGCGATTGCTGTGCTGGTCTCCCTCGCTGTTGCTCGTTTGCTCACGCCGCTGATGGCTGCCTATATGTTGCAGCCGCATCCGGTGAGTGGTAAAGCGCCGGGATCTTCTGTACTTGGCCGTTGGTATCTCGGATTGCTGAGCTGGACGCTGCATCACCGTAAAGCAACCTTTGCCATGGTGGCGGGTATTTTTGCCGGTTCGGTCTATCTCATGACATTGCTGCCCACCGGCTTCATGCCGCAAAGCGACTCCAATGTTTCACAAATCAGCGTAACTCTGGCACCAGGTACCCGCCTTGATGAGACCGCCCGTGTCTCAGACGACATTGTCACTCAGTTGCTGAAACGACCTGAGATAAAGGATATTCTGGCCACATCATCGGATGGTGTGAATGAGTTCTCCCTGCTGATTAATCTCAAGCCGCGTGCGGAACGGGAGACAAGCCAGAAGGAATTCGAAGCGGTTATCCGTCCTTTGGTGGCTGCAATACCGGATATTCAGTTCACCTTTACAAAAGACGGCGGCGGCAAAGAAGTGGCCATTATTCTCGTCGGCAATAGCGGAGAAAATCTCACCCGTGCTGCCCGCGAGCTGGAAGCCCAGATGCGTGAACTGCCGGAACTCGCCAATGTGGTTTCATCAGAACCTCTGCCTGCACCGGAGCTGCATGTAAAACCGCGTCTGGATGAAGCTGCGCGCCTTGGTGTGTCACCGGCCTCGATCGGTATGGTTGCCCGCATCGGAACAGTGGGTGAGACGGATGCCAATTCGGCGCAGTTTAATCTGGGTGACCGGCAAATACCGATCCGTGTTCTGCTGGAAAATTCTGCCCGCAGCGATCTGGATATGCTGAAGAACCTGAAAGTGGGAACCGCAACCGGCAATCCGGTTCCGCTTGCTTCCGTGGCGGATATTTCCTTCGGTTCTGCGGAGAGCCGTGTGGAGCGTCTGAACCGGATGCGGATGATCGAGGTGCAGGCTAATCTGGATAATAATGCGACGCTCGGCACGGCACTGGCAGCGATTGCTGCGCTGCCCGCCTATAAAAACCTGCCTGAAGGTGTCCGCGAAGTGGAATATGGCAGTGCGGAATATATGGCAGAAATGTTCAGTAATTTCGGACTGGCGCTGCTAACCGGTATTCTGATGGTGGCGGCAGTGCTGGTGCTGTTGTTTAAGGACTTCCTGCAACCTTTTACCATTCTGATTGCCTTGCCGCTTTCCATCGGCGGTGCGGCGATTGCACTGCTTCTCTATGGTGCGGCTTTGGATCTGTCATCGGTTATCGGTATTCTGATGCTGATGGGGATTGTCTGCAAAAATTCTATTCTGCTGGTAGATTATGCCATTGAGTGCCGCAAGGAAGGTCTTGATCGCGATGCGGCCTTGCTGAAAGCCGGTATTACGCGTGTCCGGCCGATTATCATGACCACAATCGCCATGGTGGCGGGGATGGTGCCTGCTGCCATTGGTATCGGCGGGGATGCGGAGTTTCGCGCGCCCATGGCGGTTGCTGTGATCGGCGGGCTGATAACCTCAACGGCACTCAGTCTGGTTTTCGTGCCGGTTATGTTTACCGCGATGGATGATCTGAACAGCTGGCTGAGCAGAAAGCTGAAAAAGCTAACTTCGGTAACCGATGAAGACAGAAAACACACTGTCTCGGGTGAGGTGCTCTGAATGTGCGGATATAGCAGGCAGGGAGCGGATTATGCTCCTTGCCTGCTATTGGCTATCTGTCCGGCCATCTATATTTATTGCGCGGCGGCGGGTGTTTCCGTCAGATTTTCATGCACGATTTTGCCGTCTACAATGGTCAGAACCGAGCGTATCTTGTCGATTTCTTCTGCCGGAACGGTCAGGTAAGGCTGATCCAGAACTGCGAGATCGGCCTGTTTTCCTGTCTCCAGTGTGCCGCGGTTCTGCTCTGCAAAACTGATCCATGCCGCGTTTTTCGTATAGAGCGCGAGAGCTTCTTCACGGGACAGCAGTTGATCCTCTGCTTTTTGGATAACACCGCCGAGCGAACGGCCGGTGACGTGATATTCAATCGCCTGCCAGATGCCATAAATGCCGATACGCGTTGAATCCGTGCCGCCTGCAACCAGAATATTTTTATCAGTAGCTGCACGGGTTGGCGGGGATTTGGCAGCAATATCTTCGCCATTGGCTTTCAGAATTGCAGGGCCTTCAAAATAAGGACCCATCTGTACGGTGTAGGACAGTCCCAGCTTTTTCATCCGCTCCAGTGTAGCTTCTGAACCTGTATTGAGATGTGCGAGAGACCACCGTAAATCCTGCAACGGATAGGTCGTATTCACATCTTCAAACACGGTCAGAATATCGCTGGCTGCATCATCGGTATAGGCATGAATTTCCAGCGGAATACGGCGCTGTGCAGCAAATTGTGCGACTTTGCGTAACTCGTCTTTGGCTGCCTGCGGAGAGGTGAAGCCAGGCCCCATCTGAACGCCGTCATTCATGGCTGCAACGATGGATTCACCAATGCCGAGAAAGCTGACCATGCCGGTGTCATAATAAGGCTGGCGGAAGGCCATGAGGCTTTTGAACCATTCTGCTTCGGTACCGGATTGCATAGCCGGAATGCGATATCCTGCGCGGAGCGTCAGTTTGCCGTCCATTTGCAGGGCAAAGAGATTTTCATAGGCGGAAGAAGGACCTGCGGATGGATCAATAAAACCGGTCATACCGGCACTGTTAAGCGCCGAGAAAAATACCTGCATGCTTTGCAACTGCTGTTCGCGATCTGCGGGCATCATCTTGGCAAAGAGTGCATTATAGGAGCCGATATGACCCAGTAATTTACCGGTTGCCTTGCCATTCGCATCACGTTCAACCTGAATACCCTGCGGTAGGGCCGGGTCGGCTTCATTGAGTTTTAAGGTTTCGATACCCTTCTCATTGAGCAAAGCATAATCATACAAATATTGAACATAGACCGGATGGTCGGGAACGGCTTTGCTCAGTTCTGCCACAGTCGGAGCGCGGTTTTCTTCAAACTGTTCCGGCAGCCATGAGCCGACAACGGCAACCCATTGATCCGGTTGTTTTTTTGCTGCTGCCTCTTGTAAGGTTTTCAGAGCGTCCGGCAGTTTGGTTTCGTTATACCAATAGGTTTCGGATGTATAAGTCTGACCGCCGCGAATGGCATGAATATGGGTATCGACCAGACCCGGAATGACAGTCTTGCCTTGCAGGTCAATGCGGCGGGTTTTGTCAGTGCTGAATTTTTCTGCGAGCGAGACATCACCAACAACAAGAATATGATTGCCCGAAATCGCCAGTGCTGTTGCAGCAGGCTGGTTTTCATTCATGGTGATGATGTTGCCGTTGTAAAGAATGAGATTTGCGTCATTCGCTGCGGCAGGATTCATCAGCGCAGCCAGACCGGCAAATATAAGAGGGGTGGTTTTGAGAACAGAATGCATGGCTTGATATCCCTTCCGAATAGTTGAAGCGGAATTCAGATATTTATTGCTTGTGTTAGTATTAATGAAAAAACGGCAGGCGGAAACCGCCT
>NZ_ANNO01000109.1:0-8236 GCF_000409565.1 Pseudochrobactrum sp. AO18b | reverse complement strand
GTTCAGTATTGCCGCTACCGCGACAATTACGGCCGCGTTTACGAAGCGCCTTGTAACTAATAGTTACAAAATTGAATTTAAAAACAGGCCGGTTTCCGGCCTGTTTTTTTATGCCTGCGCATTGATCCAGGAATTTAGCAGTAAGGGTTCCTGTTTGCAGCAATATGCAGTAATGAGCAGTAACAATCTTCGGCCTCTCTTTTTAAAGCGTAATTATCCATGGCTCCTCCTCTTCTCCGACTTGACCAGATCAGCCTGACTTTTGGTGGCACACCGCTGCTGGAAGATGCAGGCCTGTCGATCAGTGAGGGAGAGCGGATTGCGTTGGTCGGGCGTAACGGCTCCGGCAAATCCACACTGTTGAAAATTGCAGCCGGTATGGTTGAACCAACCGGCGGCGAGGTTTTCCGCCATCCTTCCGCAACCATTCGCTATCTGGCACAGGCACCGGATATGGATGGTTTTGCCAATGTGCGTGATTATGTGGAAGCAGGTCTCGGCCCGACTGATGATCCGTATCGCGTGGCCTATCTTCTGGAAAATCTGGGACTGACCGGCGATGAAACACCGGAGCAGCTTTCCGGCGGTGAAGCACGCCGTGCGGCATTGGCGCGGGTGATTGCACCGCAGCCGGATGTGCTGCTGCTGGATGAACCGACCAACCATCTTGATCTCGCAACGATTGAATGGCTGGAACAGGAATTGCGCCAGATCCGCTCGGCGATTGTGCTGATTTCCCATGACCGTCGTTTTCTGGAAAATGTCAGCCGCGCCACGATCTGGCTGGATCGCGGTGTGACACGCCGTATTGAACAGGGCTTCGCGCATTTTGAAGAATGGCGCGACAAAGTTCTGGAAGAAGAAGAGCGCGATCATCAGAAACTCGGCCGTCAGATTGTTCGTGAAGAACATTGGTTGCGCTATGGTGTAACCGCACGTCGCAAGCGCAATATGCGCCGCCTTGGCGAACTGCACACAATGCGCCATGAATTCCGCACCCATCGCCATGCGCAAGGCGTGGCAACGCTGCAGGCCAGCGACGTGAAAGAATCCGGCAAGCTGGTGATTGAAGCAGATAAGATCAGCAAAGCCTATGATGAGCGTGTGCTGGTCAAGGATTTCTCCATCCGCGTCAATCGCGGTGACCGTATCGGTCTTGTCGGGCCAAATGGTGCAGGCAAAACCACATTACTGTCGATGCTGACCGGTAAACTTGAACCGGATTCCGGCACAATCCGTCTCGGTGTTAATCTGGATTTTGCCGAGCTGGATCAGAAGCGTGAGCTTAATCCGGATGAAACCCTGTCCCATTATCTGACCGACGGGCGCGGTGAATCGCTGGTGGTGAATGGCGAGCAGCGCCATGTTGTCTCCTATATGAAAGACTTTCTGTTTCAGCCGGAACAGGCACGCACGCCGATCCGTGAATTATCCGGCGGTGAGCGCGCTCGTCTGATGCTGGCGCGGGTTCTGTCGCGTCCGGCCAACCTGCTGATCCTCGATGAGCCGACCAACGATCTGGATATGGAAACGCTGGATCTGTTGCAGGAGCTGGTGTCCGGTTTTGCAGGCACCGTTATTCTGGTGAGCCATGACCGTGATTTTCTCGACCGCACGGTAACATCAGTGATTGCACCGGAAGGTGACGGGCGCTGGCTGCAATATGCCGGCGGTTATGCGGATATGATGGCGCAGCGCAAAGAAACCGCACTGGCACGCCGTCAGGTAAAATCTGCCGCACCCGCAGGTAGTGACAAGGCGGAAGCTGCTCCCGCACCAAAACGCGATGAAAAGCGTAAACTGTCCTATAAGCAGAAATTTGCGCTGGAAACACTGCCGGCGAAGATGGAAAAGCTGAGTGCAGAAATTACAGCACTTGAGGCGAAAATGGCTGATCCGGCGCTCTATACCAAAGACCCTGCGCAGTTTGCCAAGATCGCCGCTGAGATTGAAAAGAAACGCAGTGAAAATGAAGCCCATGAAGAAGAATGGCTTGAGCTGGAAATGCTGCGTGAGGAGATTGAAGGCTAATCAGTCCTTCACAATGCTCTGATAAAAGCCTGCCTGAATGATGTTTCAGGCAGGCTTTTTGTTTTATGCGCTGGCCTTGTTCAGAACATCCAATGCATCCTGATCGAGCGTCAGCTGAGTCGCTTTAATCAGCTCTTCCAGCTGCTCAATCTTGGTGGCGCTGGCAATCGGCGCTGTGATTGACGGCTGCGCCATCATCCATGCAACCGCAATCTGCGCCACTGTCACGCTATAGCGATCCGCCACCTGATCCATCGCTTCCAGAATCTTCAATCCGCGTTCATTGAGATAGCTGGTGCCGACCCTGTTACCACGCGGGCTAATGCCTAAATCTTTCTCGCTGCGATATTTCCCCGTGAGGAAACCAGCCGCCAGTGTATAATAGGGAATAACACCAACCTGATTGGCACTCACCACCGGCTCCAGCGTGGTTTCATAATTCTTGCGATCATAGAGATTATACAACGGTTGCAATGAGTTATAGCGCGGCAGATTATGTTTCTCAGAGATTTCCAATGCGCTTTGCAGACGCTCGCCGGTGATATTGGATGCACCGATTGCACGGATTTTACCGGCTTTGATCAGATCCTGAAATGTACCGAGCACATCCTCAAACGGCGTATTCGGATCATCATAATGCGACTGGTAGAGATCAATATAATCTGTTTGCAGGCGCTTGAGCGAAGCGTCAACACATTCACGGATATGGGCAGGCGCCATGGTAAAGCCTTCGCCCATATCGGCACCAACCTTGGTGGCAATGATCATCTTGTCACGACTGCCACGGCTTTTGAGCCAGTTGCCGATAACGGTTTCCGATTCACCGCCCTTATGCCCCTCTACCCAGCGGGAATAGACATTGGCCGTATCAATAAATGTCAGGTCGGCATCGAGCAGACGGTCGAGCAACGCAAAAGATGTGGTTTCATCGGCTGTCCAACCGAACACATTGCCGCCGAAGCAGAAAGGTGAAACCTGTAAATCTGACCGTCCGAGTTGTTTCATGCGCATTCCGTTTCCTCCGCAGGATATGCATTATTCGTTCAAAGCGGATTATGACTAAAAAGATGCGGAGGGAAAGAAAAAGCGCGACAAACTATTCTGATAACACAGCTTTGTGTTTCATGCCGGAGTGATATTCCCAAGGCTGAGCAGCATTGAGCGCAAAAAATCACCGTTACCGTTCAGAAGGTTATTTTCCAGTTCTGCATGGGTCTGCCGCCAGACAGGCACGGCTTCTGCCAGCAGAGCTGAACCTTTGGGTGTCAGCAGTAATAATCGGCTGCGCCGGTCCGTTGCATCTGGTATAATTTCTATCAGTGCTTTTTTCTGAAGCGGCTTGAGTGCGGCCGTTAAAGTTGTACGATCCATCGCCAGCAATTGGGCAACCGGTGCGATGGATGGCGGTTCAGGCCTGTTTAAAGCCATCAGCAAAGAAAACTGGCCGTTTGTCAGTCCGAAGGGCCTCAAAGCATCGTCAAAATAACGGGCTAAAGCACGGGCTGCGCGCTGTGCGTGCAGGCACAGACATGTATCACGGACTTCCAGTGTGGTCGAAAATGGTACATTCATTGACATTTTACAATTATGTTGATATCAACATATTAAGTCAACGCAAGAATAAAGTTGCCCACAAGAAGGAGAATGAAAATGGGATATGTCGAGGGTTTTGTCGCTTCTGTGCCGGAAAACCGCAAAGAAGACTACCGCAAACATGCAGCTGAAGCGGCTGTGATTTTTAAAGAATTTGGCGCCACCCGCATTGTTGAGTGCTGGGGCGATGATGTGCCGGATGGCAAGCTGACGGATTTCCGCCGCTCAGTGCAGGCCAAAGACGGCGAAATTATTGTGTTCAGCTGGATTGAATTTCCGAACAAAACTGTGCGCGATACAACCTGGAAGAAAATGATGGAAGATCCCCGCATGCAGGCGATGGGTGAATCCATGCCTTTTGACGGCAAGCGGATGATCTATGGTGGTTTTGAGAAACTGCTTGATGTTTAACGCTGATTTTTAACAATAAAAAAGGGGGCGAAAGCCCCCTTTTTGTTTCAGCACTGCTGAAATCAGCTCATGCCGAGCGCGTCCATATAAAGCTGGATCATCGCTTCTTCTTCCTGACGCTCATGCGCTTCTTTCTTACGCAGGCGGATGATGGTGCGTACGGCTTTAGAGTCAAAGCCGGAGCCTTTCAGCTCAGCGAAAACCTCTTTGATATCGTCAGAGATGGTTTTCTTTTCTTCTTCCAGACGTTCAATACGTTCAATAAATGCACGCAGCTGGCCGACTGCAATGGACTGGGCGTTGTCGCCGGTAATATCGTCGCTCAATATCATTCTCCGATTATAGACAAGACCATATGAAACGCTGGGCGAGTCGCAGGCCTTAAAACAGGTGGTCTTGGTTGCCTCACATGCAGCGCATGGTCAAGCAATGGATTTAAGAATCTTGGAACTTAAACTAGCCGCCAAGCGGTAAGATACTGGTTAAAATCTACAGAGTGGTTCAATTTTCGAGTGAAAACCCACTCTGTTTTTTATCTGTCGCTGCTTCGGGCAAAAAACCGGTAGCCACTTTTTCTGAAGCAGCTTTATTAGTGGCTTGGTTTTTGTGCAGAAAAAGCATCTTGCTGCGCCTGACTGGCCGGTGTCTGATATTTTTCCCGCCATTCATCATAAGGCATGCCGTAAATCTCGGCGCGTGCTTCGTCTTTGGTCAGCGCATTGCCATCAGCATTGGCCGCTTCCTGAAACCAGTTGGACAGGCAGTTGCGACAAAAGCCGGTCAGGTTCATCATATCGATATTCTGAACATCGGTGCGGTTGCGCAAATGCTCAACCAGCTTGCGAAAAGCTGCGGCCTCATAGGCCAAACGCTGATTACCTGTAATATTTGTCATGCAATTTCCTTTCGCAGCTCAAATCCGTTCAACGGAACCGGTGCGTGAACCATAATGGCGGATATCGTGAATACCATCCATCATATTGATATGTGCCAGCATAGGCGCAAGGCGATCGACCCAAATCTGTACACCTTCCGGTGTTGCGATCAGATCCTGCCGCACTTCAATCAGCACATTGGCATAGCCTTTGGCGGTACAGTGGCGGAACAATGTGTCATTACGCAGAGCGCCGTCATAGGGCTCATTATCGCCGACAGATAATGCACCGTCTTCACGCAACATCGACAAAAGCGGTGTTATCGCCCGGTCATCATTATCCCAGAGCAATGCAACCTGCCACGGGCGTGGTATGGTTTTCCAGACCGGCGTATAGGAATGAACAGAGACGACAAAAGGGGCGCTTCCACCGGCTTGCAGCATCTTGTTGCAGGCTGCATCAACCGCATTGTGATAAGGGCGGTAAAAGCGGTTCAGCCGGTTTTCCCGCTCTTCAGTCCGCATCGGATAATTGGCCGGAATAACAGCACCGTCCGACAACTGCATAATCAGCGTCGGATCATCCTCGCCGCGGTTCGGATCAATCAGCAGCCGCGAAAAACCGCCGAGCACCGCCGGACTGTTCAGCTTTTCTGCCAGCGCTCTGGTCAGCATCTCAACGCCGATATCATAGGCGATATGGCGCTCAAAAACACGCGGCTCCAACCCGAGCGTGCCGTAATCCTCAGGCACTGCACGGCTGGCATGATCGGCAATCAGCAGCAGACCTTGCGCAAAATCACCGTCAATGGTCTCAAAAGGGGAAAAACCTGTCATCTCGTTTCCGGCTATGGATTGGATGATCAACATATAAATGGATTGCAAAGAATTGCGAGCCATTTGTGACCGGCGCTCCATTTTGCAAGATAGGCCAGAGCATGGCTGGTTCAAATGGATAGACGTAAAAACAAAAAGATAGAGCACACGCAGCGGATATAATTAAACGCGATACGCTCTAGTATCCGGTCGGAGTGTGGGCTATAGACAAAACAGCAATTAAATCGATTTGATTATAATTGTTGCAACTGAAAACCACTGAATTCGCAAAACAGGAGGTATTTTTCAGACTGTGATCCGTCACTATCTGCCGGAGATGATTGCAAAGGTTGCCGATAGCGGCTTGACCGGCAAGACAGGCTATTTTGCAATTAGTTCTGATTTACAGCGGAAAACTGACCTCAGGCTCTTGAGTCTGCCTGCAACTTGCGTGAATTATGCGGCTTTACGGCATCGCATTTTCATGGTGAAGCAGATACGGTGCCGCAACCCGGTTGTTTACAGTGCTGTATCATTTGTTTCTGCCCGAAACAGAGCCGAACAAAAGATGCAGTCCGGTGGTAATGGTCAGGCTGTTACACCTTGCTGTCATATTTAAGCAGTACCGTGCGCTGAAAGGTTCTGGCGGATGCGTCTTCATTCTACCTTGTTCTATTGTCTGGCTTTTGTTTCGGTCACATTGATTTCTGTTATCTTTTCCGCACCTGAAGCCCGTGCCGATTTTCGCGTTTGTAATTCGACACAAAATCTTGTCGGTGTCGCAATCGGCTATCGCGCCAAGAGCGGATGGATCACGGAAGGCTGGTGGCATATTAACGGATCAAGCTGCAAGACCCTGATCGAAGGCCCGCTGACCTCCCGCTATTACTATGTTTATGCTGAGGATTCAGAAGGCGGCGGCCGCTGGGACGGCAAGGTCAATATGTGTGTGGCTGAAAACGAATTCAAAATTAACGGCGTGAATGACTGTTTTGCCCGCGGTTATCAGCGCTCTGGTTTTCAGGAATATGATACGGGCGAACAATCAAGCTGGATGGTGCAGCTGACTGATGATGCACCGGCCGGCAATGCCACAGTGACAGGAACCAATCACCAATGAGACGTGCGCGTAAGGTAAAGATCCTCGCAACACTTGGGCCCGCATCTTCGGATGAAGCGGTTATTGAGAAATTATTCGCGGCCGGTGCCGATGTCTTCCGCATCAATATGAGCCATGCCGATCACGACCTGATGCGTGAGCTGGTGCGCCGCATCCGCAATGTAGAGCGCAAGCTCGGACGCCCGATCGGTATTCTCGCAGATTTGCAGGGCCCGAAACTGCGTGTCGGCAAATTCAAAGACGGCAAAGTTGAACTCACACCGGGTCAGATTTTCACGCTTGATGATGATGAGACACTGGGCGATGAAAACCGTGTTTTCCTGCCGCATCCGGAAATTCTGCAGGCCGTACAGGCTGGTGACCGTCTGCTGATTGACGATGGTCGTTTAGCATTGCAGGCTGAAGCGACCGACGGTAAGTCTATCCGTTGTAAAGTAATCTCCGGCACCAAAATTTCTGACCGCAAAGGCGTGAGCCTGCCGGATACGACATTGCCGGTCGGCGCACTGACAGAAAAAGATCGCCGTGATCTTGATGCCGTGTTGTTGGAAGATATTGACTGGGTAGCACTGTCCTTCATTCAGCGGCCGGAAGATCTCGCGGAAGTCCGCAAGATTGCCCGTGGTCGCGTGGCGCTGATGTCCAAGATTGAAAAGCCGCAGGCTGTTACCCGTCTCGATGAAATTATCGAATTGTCGGATGCGCTGATGGTTGCCCGTGGTGATCTCGGTGTGGAAATGCCGCTGGAAAGCGTTCCGGGCATTCAGAAGCAGATCGTGCGTGCCTGCCGCAAAGCCGGTAAGCCTGTTGTGGTTGCCACCCAGATGCTGGAATCCATGATTACAGCTCCGGTGCCAACCCGTGCGGAAGTCTCCGATGTGGCGACTGCCGTGTTTGACGGTGCAGATGCGGTGATGCTGTCTGCGGAATCTGCCGCCGGTGATTATCCGGTGGAAGCGGTTGCGACCATGGCGCGGATTGCCGAGAAAGTAGAACGCGACCCGAATTATCCGTCCATCGTCAATAATCAGCGTTCCGAACCGGAAGCAACCGGTGCGGATGCGGTATCGCTGGCAGCCCGCCAGATTGCTACCACGCTGAACCTTTCGGCGATCATCTGCTATACTTCATCGGGCACCACAGGCCTCAGAGCGTCGCGTGAGCGCCCGCTAACGCCGATTATTGCCCTGTCACCGGTCGTTGAGACAGCACGCCGCCTGTCGATCGTCTGGGGGCTGCATTGCGTGGTAACAGAGGATGCGCGTGATCTGGATGATGTGGTCAACCGCGCCTGTCATATTGCCCATCGGGAAGAGTTCGCCAAACCGGGCGATCGTGTGATTATCACTGTCGGTGTGCCGCTCAGAACTCCTGGCAACACCAATATGCTG
>NZ_ANNO01000108.1:0-8920 GCF_000409565.1 Pseudochrobactrum sp. AO18b | reverse complement strand
AAGCCCGCTTTAAAGCGGGCTTTTTTATAGGCACATTGGTCGTGCTTAGGCGTGATAGGCTGCAATGCCATTCTGGGAAAGCAACGCAGCCCGCAATTTTTCCAAAGCACGGTTTTCAATCTGGCGGACACGTTCTTTAGAAATACCAAGTTTTTCTCCCAGCATTTCCAGTGTCACGGCATCATCTTTCAAACGACGCTCGCGGATAATACGCAATTCGCGATCATTGAGTACAGATAATGCCTGTTTCAGCCAGCTGACACGTCGCTCGCTGTCGATCATATTCTCAACAATTTCATCCTGCAGCGGGTGATCGTCGACCAGAAAATCAATCTTCTCCGCGCTGCTGCTGTCATCCGGCGAAACAGTCATACTTAAAGAACTGTCGGGGCCGGATAATCTGGAATCCATCAGTTCCACATCTTTTTCAGACACGCCGAGCTGATCGGAAATACGGGTATATAATTCGCGCTTCGACAGGGTTTCATTGCTCTGCACCAGTTTTGCACGCAAACGGCGCAGATTGAAAAACAAAGCTTTCTGCGTTGAGCTTGTACCACCACGAACAATCGACCAATTGCGCAGAATATAGTCCTGTATCGATGCTCTGATCCACCAGATCGCATAGGTGGAAAAACGCACCTCCCGCTCCGGTTCAAAGCGGAAAGCAGCCTCCATAAGCCCCACCGTCCCTTCCTGTATGAGATCAGCCATCGGCAAATCAAATTTGCGGAAACGTCCGGCGGTGGAAATCACCAGCCGCATATGGGATGAGGTAATTTCATCCAGCGCATGCTGATCGCCCTGCTCTTTCCAGCGCTGAACAAGTGCCTGCTCCTGTTCCCGTTCAAGATAAGGCGCGGACATAGCACTGCGAATAAGATTTCTGGAGGATACAAAAGAGACGGTACGTTTCGTAACTTCGGTGGAGGAGGACGCTACAGGCTTCATTTCAATCTCCATAACGAAAATATCAACGCAACCTGCTTATGAGGATCACGTCATCCGCTAGAGCATTTCACAGTCAAGTTGGATCAACTTGACGCCCGTGATAATGCGGCCAAATAAAGAATCTAGAGCGAGCACTATGATCCAATTTGGACGTAAACCGCTCTAGGAGTTAAACGCATCAATGAAAGGCCGGTTCCTTCATCTTCTGCTAATTTTATGATTTTTTTGAACAGAGAGCTTGAAAAACATTTTTTGTGCTCCAACACATGCTTCAGAGCAGATACATGCTGTGCAATCATTACTACGTAGCGAAAATATACATAAAACAATAACGCCGCTCTGAGTGAACAGAACGGCGTTATTGTTATAAAGGACTATATTTCAGCCTGAGTTGCGTAAAATTATGCAGCTTCGGCTTCATCATCCTCAACTTCAGCTTCATCAGTCTTCGCACCGCGTTTCGGTCCTTTAGCCAGATTAGCTTCAATGAGGCGTACAGATTCTGTATCAGACAGCTTGTTTACAGCTGCAACTTCACGCGCCATACGATCCAGAGCTGCTTCATAAAGCTGACGCTCGGAATAAGACTGTTCCGGCTGGTTTTCTGCACGGAAAAGATCACGCACGACTTCTGCAATGGAAATCAGATCACCGGAATTGATTTTTGCATCATATTCCTGAGCCCGGCGCGACCACATGGTGCGCTTGATACGGGCACGACCCTGCAAGACTTTCAAGGCGCGTTCTACGAAATCACCTTCTGACAATTTACGCATACCAATGGTAGCCGCTTTAGCCACCGGCACTTTAAGGCGCATCTTATCTTTATCGAAATCAATAACAAAAAGCTCAAGCTTCATGCCTGCAACTTCCTGCTCTTCGATTGCAACGATCTGTCCCACACCATGCGACGGATACACAATCGACTCACCCGTCTTAAAACCCTGACGGACGGCGGCCTTCTTCTGCTGGGATGACATACGCTTCAATACTCCCTGTAGTGTCCGGCACCTGGAGCGCCGGTTTACACGCGGTGATACAATCAGTCCTGCGACCAGCCCCGCGGGAAACGGAACGGGCATAACAGCTGATTAAAACAAGTGCCGAAACAGAATGTAAAAGGGATGCTGAGGCAAAACTTAAGCAAAAAAAATCACAGGATAAACGGTGGGAGCAAAATTTAAAAACAAACTTGCCCCGGCACTATTTCAGCCTGTAATTTATATCAGCCTTTCAGTGAATACCTGTAGCCGCCACGAAATGACGCCTGCTCATCGACATTATCGTGGACAGTAACACAAAAAACCGGCAGAATCAACAAAATGCCGTCACAAGCCGCCCGACCGGGCGATTTGTGTTAATAAACCGTTAATTGACAGGGCTGATCCTGTGGTTATCCCGGCATATCAGCGGAGAATCAATCGCCTTCGCCAGGCTCTGCCGAGAAGAACTGTTCAAGCTTATTAGCGACGCCATCCATTTCAGCGGCTTCAGGCATCTGGTCTTTTTTCACGGTGAGATTTGGCCATTTCGCTGAATATTCAGAATTCAGCTCAATCCATTTATCAAGACCCGGTTCCGTATCCGGACGGATTGCTTCAGCAGGACATTCCGGCTCACACACGCCGCAGTCAATACACTCATCAGGATTGATGACGAGCATATTCTCGCCTTCATAGAAACAATCGACAGGGCAGACCTCCACGCAATCCGTATATTTGCAACGAATGCAGTTATCGGTCACGACATAAGTCATTGTCGAACTCCCAGAGCTTTGAACTGCCACACATAATCTGCGGCCAAAATTACAATCATATCATTTGGCATAACATCCGGCAGAGTGTCAGGATAACTGACTGATCCTGCCATCCGGCCTGCGAAACCGGAATGCCGTTTTTCAGCAACTGCGCTATATGAAATACGGCAGAAAACCTGTCTGTCAGGTAAAGGCTTTAGCCGCAGCTTGCAAGAGGGTTTTCCCTCAGCCGCGACGCTCCGCCGCAAAAAAGAACCACATTCTGTATCGCCGTAATTTCTGAAAAACTGCGTCCCCGCTGGCTTTTAACAAAGCACAATCCTTCCGCCGCATCATTCTTCATTCCGGACAGAAAATAAGCCAACACGAAGATTTGAAAGAATGGTCAGACCCGACTCAGTATCTCAAGCATGGTTCAGCTTCTGAAAACACCGGTCAGCCTGCGGAGTTGTGCTCTGAATGCGACTCACATCAGCCCGATCAAGCAGTTCAGAACTCATCAAAACCGGAACCACCTTGTTTCAGTCGTTCCGTTGCCCTGCGGTCGCGTTTTGTCGGACGGCCGGAACCGGCATCCCGTTTTTCACCAACCGCAGCCATCTGCTCTTCCGTCTTTTCAGCTGGCGGTGTCAGATCTTCATAGAGCAATTGCGCTTCGGGAAAAGAGCCGCGACGCTCTCCGAGTTCGCGCACTTTATAAATCAATATGCGGCGATCCAGCGTGACCGTCACCACATCTCCGATTTTAATACCGTGAGATGCCTGATCTATTTTATCGCGATTAATACGAACACGCCCGCCGGCAGCAAGTTTTGCCGCGAGCGAGCGTGATTTAACGACACGGGTGAAAAACAACCATTTATCAATGCGCTGTTTTAAAGCACCCGTATTCATGCGCTTATTTCTTCAGCTGCTCTTTCAGAGCAAGCAGCTTGGCGAATGGTGAATCAGGATCAATCTGCACCGGACGCTCATTGCGCTCAACGCATTTCTGGTCCTGAGCATGATCCCGTTTGCCATGACGCGGCTTGCCGTGATGTTCATTACGGCCGGATTTCTGCTCACCGTTACGGAAGTCAACCCGTGCGGCTTTTTCAAACCGCTTGCTGCGACCTTCACGGTTCTGATTATCACCCGCATTGTCTTTAGCTGCATCAGCCGGTGCGCCGTCTTTAGCAGGTGCACGGCGATTGCCCTGCGGACGGTTGCGATTCTGCTCGCGTCCCTTGCCTTGCTCGCGGCCACGGTTGTCGTGACGCCCCGGACGCCACAGCAGAACCATTTTCACTGGTTCTTCTGCAACAGCATCAGCAGTCTCAGCCGCTTCTGCAACCGGTGCTTCAGCTTCTTCCGTATTCACGGTTTCGGCCACAGCTTCCGGCTGTTCTTCAGCTTCAGCGGCAGCTTCTGTTACAGCTTCGCCGGTCTGCTTGGCAGCATCGGCTTCAGCAAAAGCATCAAGTTCTGCAAGCTTGGCAGCAACAGCCGGCGCTTCCATCGCTTCATGACGGTAGCCGAGGCTTTTCAGCACTTCTTCCATGTCTTCCGGTGTCGCACCAAGAATAGACATCATCGACGGCGTTACCATGAAACGGGCACCATCATAGGCACCTTCCGCGCGCAGACCTGCGCCCGGACGCCAGGCCAGAGCCGGACGGATCAGATCAGCCAGACGCTCCAGAATGTCGAAACGCACAGCGCGGCGGCCAAGAACGCGGTAACCGGCCAGTGTGTAGAAAACCGGATCGAAAGCCGGATCAACAACAACCGAGGTACGGCCTGCGGCCAGAACATGAACAACATCACCGTAACCGGCACGTTCACGGCCATCATTGCTCAGCGCCCAGAGCAGTGTCATCAGACCTGCCGGTGCCGGTTTCAGCAATGCAGGGATAAACACATGATAGGCACCGAAGCGCACGCCGAAACGACGCAGAGCTGCACGGGAATCCTGATCGAGACCACGGATTTCCTCAGCAATGTCGCGACGCTGGATCACGCCGAAGCTCTCAACCAGACGGAAAGCCAGACCACGGGTCATGCCGGTCAGGGCATCAGCCTCAGTCAGATCGTGCAACGGCTTGAGAACTGTCTCAATATGATGAGCGACAAAGCGGTCAATACGGCTCTGTACTTTCTCACGGGAAGCACCTGTCAGCTGCTCGTCAGCCAGCAGAACGCTGCGCGGACGCATCACGCTGTCACCGGCAACCAGAGTTGCAACCGGAGCGCCGACCCAGCGCAGAATACCATCCGAGCCAAGGGCGAAATCGCCATTGGCCGCAGCAGAGAAGCGCTCTGCACGACGGTCATATTCAGCGGCCAGCGCTTTTTGTGCAGCCCCCTTTACCGCTTTCGCGTCCGGCCCTTCGGCCTTGACGTCGGCGGTAAATCGGAATCCTTCCAACTGCCCGACATTGTGGTCTTCGACAAGTACATCCCCTGTCGGGCTAATTTCTGCTTCTAGCATGGCATTCTCTCTCAGGCGCTTCATAAGCACGCTTGTCCTGCGGTCTACAAAGCGTTTCGTCAACCGTTCATGCAGCGCGTCAGACAATCTGTCCTCAATTTCGCGCGTCTTTTCTTGCCAATGTGCCGGATCTGCCAGCCAGCCCGGCCGATGCGACACAAAAGTCCATGTGCGAATTTGTGCAATACGATGAGATAGAGTGTCGATCTCACCGTCAGTCCTGTCGGACCGATGCACCTGCTCGCTCATATAGTCTTCATCCACAAAACCTTTGCGGATGATATCCTTATAGATTGCGGCAATAATATCGGCATGTTGTGCCGGCGCAATCCTTCTATAGTCGGGAAGCGCACAGGCATCCCACAAAATTTCCACACGCTTGGGTGTATCCGCAAGCCGCATAATGTCTTCATCACGCGCCAGATTTTCAAGCGCCTGCATGTCAACCGCAGGTAGCGCCCGTGTCAACCCTTCCAAAGGCGCTGAACGGTCTAATGAGTGCTTCAATGCGCGAACAGATGAAAAATCAAACTGAGCCGTGCGCCATTGCAACACTTTAACCGCGTCGAAATTATGCGATTCTATCCGTTCAACAAGATCTTTATCAAACGGATCAACCTGTCCGGTGACGCCGAATGTACCATCGCGCAGGTGACGACCCGCACGACCGGCAATCTGCCCGAGCTCACCGGGGTTCAGATCACGATATTGAAATCCGTCAAATTTACGCGCCTGCGCAAAGGCCACATGGTCAACATCAAGGTTAAGTCCCATGCCGATCGCATCGGTGGCGACCAGAAAATCCACATCACCGGACTGGTAAAGCTCCACCTGCGCATTGCGGGTGCGCGGGCTCAAAGCGCCCATCACTACGGCTGCGCCACCGCGCTGACGGCGGATCAGCTCAGCAATCGCATAGACCTCATCGGCAGAGAAAGCGACAATGGCACTGCGACGTGGCAGGCGGGTAATCTTTTTCGAACCCGCATAGGCCAGATGCGACAAACGCGGACGGGTAATAATATTGATACCGCGCAGCAGCTTTTCGAGAATAGGCCGCATAGTTGCGGCACCCAGCAGCAAAGTTTCCTGCCGGCCACGCAAATGTAAAAGACGGTCTGTGAAAATATGGCCGCGTTCCAGATCAGCAGCCAGCTGTATTTCATCAATGGCAACGAAAGCTGCATTGGTCTGGCGCGGCAGAGCCTCAACGGTACATACGGAATATTTCGCTCCGGCCGGAATGATTTTTTCTTCGCCGGTGACCAGCGCCACTTTTTCAGGGCCGACTTTGGTAACCAGCTTATTATAGACTTCACGCGCCAGCAGGCGCAGCGGCAGACCAATGATCCCGCTCTCATGGGCAAGCATACGCTCCAGCGCCAGATGAGTCTTACCGGTATTGGTAGGCCCGAGCACAGCGGTTACATCGCGCCCGCTCACAATAAGCGGTGCTGTTCCCTGATGCAGAGACGCCGCCCCAAGCGGAGGCGTCAATGAGTTCTTCTGGTCATTCATGCGGAATTGATTATTCCCCGTCTCATGAAGTCGTTACACATGAAATCCGCCCCGCAGGTCAGTGCCATATTTTGCAATATAGCCAACCCGATCCGGCAAACCCCATTTTTTCTGTCTGCCTGCCGTCAGCCAGTACAGATTGAGCAAAGCAGGTAGCATTATCTGTCTCTGACTAAAAGGGTAACAACGGCACCTTTATGACTTCTTTTGTATCAAAACTTCAGAAAATGACAGGAAACCATGTCAGTTCTTCACAAAAACCCGGTCTTGTCAGAATTTTACGCGCATTTTAAGCGTTAGAATCCACTAAAATGCCCGCAAAAACCCTGTATTTTAATGAAAAGAACACGAGAAGAACAAAGAGGCTACGAATCAATGGTTTTCATGAGTTCTCATTTTGTTCGAAACAACATCCTGTGTTTTCTATAAGCAGAGACACAATATACAGATTCAGCTATATAGGAACAGCCCGGTAAAAAGCGGAGAAATTAACTTTTACCACTGACCGCACATAGCGATGTGGTAACATGCACATAATACCAATTTAAAAACCCGCACAGCATTAATAAAGATTAAAAATACATTACCGGAATGCGCCGCATTTCAGAGAAACAACATGCTTTCATTAAGCTTTCGGCCAAACCCTGAACGAATCGGCGACGAATCGCTGATATATAAAAGTTCCCGTTTCGTTTTCACAAAATACAGAGCCGAAACAAACGACGACCACTACATATAGTATTAGATCTTGATGAAACGCATATTCACAGCAACAAAAAGCCCCGAAAAGGTTAATTTCCTTCGGGGCTTCGATTTTCGCAACAATGGGTCTTGTTAACTTATCTGCAAGCGCGTTCAGTCGCGCTCAACGCAGAGCGCAACACCCATGCCACCACCGATACACAGGGTCGCCAGACCTTTCTTGGCATCGCGGCGCTGCATTTCATAAAGCAGCGTGGTCAGAACACGGGCACCGGACGCACCGATCGGATGACCGATAGCGATAGCACCGCCATTCACATTGACGATAGCCGGATCAAGCCCCAGCTCACGGGTCACACAGCAAGCCTGCGCCGCAAAAGCCTCATTGGCTTCAACCAGATCCAGATCTTTCACTGTCCAGCCGGCTTTCTCCAGCGCTTTGCGCGAGGCCGGAATAGGTCCTGTGCCCATCACTGCCGGATCAACACCTGCCGTTGCCCAGGAGGTGATGCGTGCCAATGGTTTGATACCGCGGCGTTCCGCTTCCGCTTCGCTCATCAGCACTGTCGCGGCTGCACCATCATTAATACCGGAGGCATTACCGGCTGTGACTGTACCTTCTTTGGCAAAAGCCGGACGCAGCTTCTGCAAAGCCTCAATCGTGGTGCCGTGGCGGATATATTCATCCTCGCTTACAATCACTTCGCCCTTACGGGTTTTGATGGTGACAGGCACGATCTCATCTTTAAAACGACCGGCAACCTGCGCGGCCTCTGCCTTGTTCTGGGAGGCAAGAGCGAAATTGTCCTGATCCTCACGGCTCAGCTGCCAGCGATCAGCAATATTCTCGGCTGTTACGCCCATAGGATAACCGTGGAAAGCGTCTGTCAGACCATCTTTCATCATGGTATCGATCATGGTCATGTCGCCCATTTTGGTGCCGGAGCGCAAATGCGCGCAATGCGGAGCCATCGACATGGATTCCTGACCACCGGCAACAATCACCGATGCATCGCCATTGGCAATCTGCTGCAAGCCCAGCGCCACAGAGCGCAGGCCGGAGCCGCAAAGCTGGTTCACGGCAAAACCCGTTGTCTCAATCGGACAACCCGCAGCAATCGCCGCCTGACGTACAGGATTCTGCCCCTGCCCTGCTGTCAGCACCTGACCGAAAATCACTTCATCAACATCAGCCGCAGCAACACCGGCGCGCTCCAGCGCAGCCTTAATTGCTGTTGCACCCAGTTCATGGGCAGGCACATTGGCGAAAGCCCCGTTGAATGAACCGACAGGAGTACGCGCAGCGCTGGCAATGACGACTGTTGTTTCTTTGCTCATGACAGATAATTTCCTCACATCCCAATAGTGCCTGTTTTCCGCATATACGCAGAACCGACTTTCCTTCAGTATAACGTCAGTTACAAATGATGCTGGTACTAATTGCGATCAAGGTTTTGAATTTTTCGCATAACCCCGTGCTGCATTACAGGCAGATTGCCATGCTTTTGCGCAAAATACACCAG
>NZ_ANNO01000107.1:0-7231 GCF_000409565.1 Pseudochrobactrum sp. AO18b | reverse complement strand
GTTTCTTTTTTAAAAGCTCCAAGAAAAAGCGAAATTACGCTTCCTTTGGCTCCAGAACCTGACGGCCGCGATACATACCGCTTTTCAGGTCGATATGGTGCGGGCGACGCAGTTCGCCGGAGTTCTTGTCTTCAACATATGTCGGAGCCTTCAGCGCATCAGCCGAACGACGCATGCCGCGCTTCGAAGGGGAAGTTTTTCGTTTAGGTACAGCCATTGATTCTGCTCCAGTGATTAGTCAATCGAATGTCCGGTGCCTCATAGCAAGGCTGTCACATCGGACATTGTTCCGGAAAGTTTTGCTGCCTATACACGCTCAAACGTCTTTTGACCAGCAGGACTCGCATTTTTTTTATGCAAATCCCGATTTACCGGCTTAAAAACCTGCTCAGAAATGTATTTCAGTCGCTGCCCTATAGCATCATTCCCGGCCAAAGGACAAAAGATTTCGCGCTTTTGCTCAAATTTTGCTGATTTTATTGCACGCAGCCGACATAAGTGCCGCTGTTTTGGGCTCTGCGCTCAATAATACGGGAAATCCGCACCATCCCGCGGCTTGGTTTGGACGCATCGCGGAGAATCGGATTCGGCAGCGTGACTGCGAGATAGGCAGCCTGCCGCGCCGTTAATTTGGAAGCAGGACGCTTGAAATAATGCTGGGCAGCGGCTTCAACCCCATAAATCCCGTCACCCCACTCCACGATATTGAGATAAATCTCCATCATCCGACGCTTGGAAAGAATCAATGAGGCGGCCTGCGCCAGTGGGAATTCCAGTGCCTTGCGCACATAAGAGCGCCCGTTCCAAAGAAACAGATTTTTCACAGTCTGCATCGGGATTGTCGAAGCGCCGCGGCTTGGCTCACCGTCACTGCCCAGCACCAGTTTCAGCTGATTCCAGTCAATGCCATAATGGCTGCAAAACTGCCCGTCTTCGGACATCATCACCGAATTGACCAGTACCGGAGCAATATCCTCCAGCGGCACCCATTGGCGTTCATAGCCTTTCAGCGTCACCAGATCCTTAATCATCAAGGTTGATACCGGATGCACAAAGGGCAGCTTGTAGAGAAAAAGCAGAGCGAAAGGCGCAATTACCAGCAACAGCAAAAAGCGCTTCAGCCAATACCACGGCCGCACGCTCACCGGATCCGCCACAAAGCTGGCGACGGTTTTCGGAGCTGCGGTTTCATGATGACCGTCCCCTTTATCTCCGTCCTCCTTATACATGACAAATTTTGTCATTGTGCCCGCAGTGTCTCCGTTACTTGCCATATCGTTACTGCATAATTTCAGCCGATTGAAAAGCCGGTGCTGCAAGACATATCAGTTTTCAGGCATTTTTTGTTGGTAAAAAACATTTCGCGGCTTTTCTGCATCACCTCTGATACAGAAATTTCATATTGAGCCGACCGGACAGGAGTTGATTATTACAGGCGAATGGTTCATGCCCTTGTCCATGAAAAACGATCATGACATTTCCGGTTTCGGACAGCGGCTGGCACTTCATGCCGCTTCCGTTGAGCAACTGATGGTCTCACTTCTGGATGAGCGCCCGCGTCTCGGCGAGGTTATTCGTCCGCCGCGCCTGATGGCCGCAATCCGTCATGGTGCGCTGAATGGCGGCAAGCGCCTGCGCCCGTTTCTGGTCACGGAAACCGCCCGTCTCTATGATGCTGATCCCCAAGCTGCATTGCGCGTTGCCGCAGCGCTGGAATGTATCCATTGCTACTCGCTGGTTCATGATGATCTTCCGGCCATGGATGATGATGATATGCGTCGCGGCCAGCCAACTGTTCACAAAGCCTATGATGAAGCGGCAGCAATTCTCGCTGGTGACGGTCTGCTCACTTATGCTTTTGACATCATCGCTGATGATGCCACAGAACTGCCGGTGAAAACCCGCCTTGATCTGGTGCAGGCTTTGTCGCGTGCCTCCGGTGTCGGCGGTATGGTCGGCGGTCAGGCACTTGATCTGATGGCTGAAACCGCCAGCCCTGATGAAGCGGACATTATTACCCTGCAAGCGATGAAAACCGGCGCGCTGATCCGCTTCGCATGTGAAGCCGGTGCGATTATCGGCAATGCAAGCACGGAAGAGCGTGAGCGCCTTGCTGAATTCGGCTCGGCCATTGGTCTGGCTTTCCAGCTTGCCGATGATCTGCTTGATGTAACCGCCGATGCAGCGACTATGGGTAAAGCCACCGGCAAAGATGCTGCCGCAGGCAAAGCGACCCTTGTTTCACTGCATGGCATTGACTGGACAAAAAAACAGCTGGCTGGTCTGGTCTCGCAGGCAGAAGACCTGCTCGCACCTTTCGGTGACAAAGCGCAGATTTTGAAAGAAGCCGCGCATTTTATCGCTCTGCGTCAGAGCTGACCCAAATATCTTCAATAAAAAACCGGCTAAAACAGCCGGTTTTTTATTATTCTTATTCTACGGCTTCCGGCTTTTTAGCGCCGAGCCCGTAACGGTTTTCGATATATTCGGCCACCATCTTCTGGAAATCTTCAGCGATTGCGGGACCGCGCAATGTCGCGACCTTCTTGCCATCTACGAAAACCGGTGCGGATGGTGTCTCACCGGTTCCCGGCAGAGAAATGCCGATATCCGCATGTTTGGATTCACCCGGACCATTAACGATACAGCCCATCACCGCAACAGACAGGCCTTCAACACCCGGATATTTCTCACGCCAGATCGGCATATTGGTGCGGATATCATTCTGAATGGTCTGCGCCAGTTCCTGAAACACCGTTGAGGTGGTGCGTCCGCAACCCGGACACGCCGCAACAATCGGGATAAACTGACGGAAGCCCATCACCTGCAGCAATTCCTGCGAAACCTGCACTTCACGGGTACGATCGCCATTCGGCTCCGGTGTCAGTGAAATACGGATTGTATCGCCGATGCCCTGCTGCAAGAGAATACCCATCGCGGCGGAAGAAGCCACAATGCCTTTGGTGCCCATACCGGCTTCGGTCAGCCCCAGATGCAGCGCATGATCGCAGCGTTTGGCCAGTTCCGCATAAACAGCAATCAGATCCTGTACCTGACTGACTTTGGCGGAAAGAATGATCTTCTCGCGCGGCAGGCCGATTTCTTCAGCCAGATCAGCAGAGATCAGTGCAGACTGGATAATCGCCTCGCGCATCACTTCCTGCGCGGTCATTGGCGCACCGGCAGCCTGATTGCGATCCATCAGCGTGGTCAGCAATTCCTGATCCAGCGAGCCCCAGTTTACACCGATACGCACCGGCTTGTCATAGCGGATTGCCATTTCGATAATTTCGGCAAACTGCTTGTCTTTTTTGTCTTTGAAGCCAACATTGCCCGGATTGATACGGTATTTCGCCAGCGCTTCCGCACAGGCCGGATGGTCTGACAGCAGCTTATGGCCGATATAATGAAAATCACCGATCAGCGGCACATTGAGGCCGAGGCGCTCAAGACGCTCACGGATTTTCGGCACGGCGGCGGCAGATTCATCACGGTCAACCGTGATACGTACCAGTTCGGAACCCGCATGATGCAGGGCAGCCACCTGTGCAACTGTACCGTCAATATCCGCCGTATCCGTATTGGTCATGGATTGCACAACCACCGGCGCATCACCGCCAACAATCACGCCGCCGACATTGACCCCGACAGATGTGCGGCGGGCAAAGGGATGGGCATAATAGTGCAGATTATCAGAAGCCATAATTATACAATCTTAAAGTGGGCAATCTTACAGTGATACGGGAACATCTCGGTTCAATGCTGTTCCATAACCGTGACGGAACAGCTTTTGAACCGCAATTGTGACAGTCTTACAGCAGGTCGTTCAAAACTTCTATTCTCTTTTCTGATCTGCGGCACTTGCGAGCGATGAAAGCATAAACACCACCACCAGCATCAGTGCCAGCACCATATAGACAGGGCCGAAACCGATATGCCCGCCGATATAGCCGATCAGTGACGGTGCAACCAGAATGCCTGAATAGCCCATCAATGTGACAAGACTTAACGCCGTACCCGCATGGATGCCACTCTGATTGCCTGCCGCCGAGAAAATGATCGGCACAATATTAGCCACACCAAGTCCTGCAACGGCAAAAGCCAGAATTGCTATCCACGCATGTGGTGCAAAACCGCTGACAAACAAGCCCGATGCGGCAATAATGATCGACACGCGGAATGTCCGCACGGCACCGAAGCGGTTACGCACGCCGTCTCCGAGAAAACGAACCAGCGCCATGGTTGCAGAAAAAGCTGCATAGCCATAACCGGCTGTAGTCAAATCTGCTGAAAAAGCCTGCTGAATATAGACCGCCGCCCAGTCCAGCACCGCGCCTTCCGGCACCATTGCGAATAATGCCATCATACCGATCAGATAGATCACCGGCTGATTAGGCAGGCGGAAGCGGATTTTCTCGCTGGTCTGCTGCTGACGATCCATAACCAGTCGCGGCAAAGTTATCAGCATGATGATACCGGCAATCACGCTCACCAGAACCGCATGGCTGAATGCGCCCTGATAGTGCAGATAAAAGCTGCCAAGCGCACTGCCGGCAAAACCGCCAAGACTCCAGAAACCGTGAGAGGAAGACATCAGCGCACGGCCGAGCGTTTTCTCCACCGCAACGGCATTGGCATTCATCGCCACATCCATACCGCCGAAAACCGCGCCCAGCATAAACAGCACCGGCACAGCCAGATAAAGATTATTGGTCAGAGCAACAACAATCAGCCAGAACGCCACGCCGACAGCAAAGCTTTTGGTCACGCGATCCGAGCCATAGCGCGCCAGCAACGGGCCGCACAGTCCCATGGCCGCCAGAGCGCCAAGACCGAAAACCAGAATGAGCAATCCGAAGACACCTTCAGAAACGCCCAACCGGCTCATCATCAGCGGAATATGCAAAGCCCAGCTGCCGGTGACAAAGCCGTTGGAAAAAAATGCACCCGCCACCGCCCAGCGGTAATAACGCGCACCACTGTCTATAACAGCAGGCTGCACTGTACTGATCCCTGCATCTCCGCTCACAAAACCGCTCCATCAGGTTCAGAACATTATTTAAAGCGTATCCCGAAAAGCGAGAATTGCTCCTGAGCCTCTGTTTAGTCGATTTTTATGACAAAAGAAATCACCTAACCGTCACAAGCCTGTCAGCTGTTGCAGCCAAAGAAAAAGGCGGCCGAAGCCGCCTTTTGTGTGATTATTAAAGCCTTTATTTCATGCCCAGCGTATGCGGCAGCCAGAGCGTGATCTGCGGCACATAAGTGACCAGCCCGAGGAAGATCAGCGTTGTGATAATCCAAGGCAATGTCGATTTGGTCACGGCCGTGAGCCCCATTTTCGATATGGATGAGGCCACATAGAGATTGAGCCCCACCGGCGGTGTACACAGACCGATCTCCATATTCACCA
Source organism: Pseudochrobactrum sp. AO18b (assembly GCF_000409565.1). Lineage (NCBI taxonomy): Bacteria > Pseudomonadati > Pseudomonadota > Alphaproteobacteria > Hyphomicrobiales > Brucellaceae > Pseudochrobactrum > Pseudochrobactrum sp. AO18b. Next base: position 1,818 of record NZ_ANNO01000107.1, on the reverse strand, counting down.
CCATCATCACCCCGAAATGCACCGGATCAACACCGAGTTTCACGGCAATCGGAAACAGGATCGGCGCCATAATCAGCACCACGGCAGAAGGCTCCATCACCATACCGATCAGCAGCAGGATGATATTGACCATCAGCAGGAAGCCGATCATGCCAAAGCCCTGCTCAACGATCCATGCACTCATCTGCTGCGGAATTTGCTCCGAGGTCAGGATGAAGGCAAACATCACCGCATTGGTAATGATATAGAGCAGCATCGCGCTCATCGCCGCCGAAGACAGCAGCACTTTCGGCACATCGCGCAGTTTAATGTCCTTATAGACAAAAACTGCAATCACGAATGCATAGACGGCAGAAACCGCAGCAGCTTCAGTCGGTGTGAAAATACCGCCATAAATACCACCCATAATGATGACGATCAGCATCAGCCCCCAGACGGAGGAGCGGAAGGCTTCCCAGCGCTCACGCCAGCTGGCTTTCTGCATCCGCGGATAGCCGTTTTTCCATGCGCGCCAGATGGTTGTGCTGCCAAGCATTGCCGCCAGCATCAGCCCCGGAACAACACCGGCCATAAACAATGTGCCGATTGAGGCCGACATGACCGGCGCACCGTCCGGCCCGGTCACCACCATGCCGGAGGTTGCCACCGCATACATCACCATCACAATCGACGGCGGAATGAGAATGCCCAACCCGCCGGAGGTCGCGATTACGCCGGTACCAAATTGCGGCGGATAACCCTGCTTGACCATTGCCGGTATCAGGATGGAACCAACCGCCATCACCGTTGCCGGTGACGAGCCGGAAATTGCAGCAAACAGCGAACAGGCGGCAACCGCAGCCAGCCCCATACCGCCATACCAGTGCCCGACCATCGAGGTGGCAAAGCGGATCATGCGCTTGGCTACCCCGCCATGGGTGAGAAAGTTACCGGCAAGGATGAAAAACGGGATCGCCATGATCTCAAATTTTTCAATACCGGTGAACAGTTTCAGCGCAATTGAATCCATCGGGATCGAGGTGAAACCGAACAGGAAGGTGAAAACCGTCAGACCCAGCGCAATGGAAACCGGCATCCCTGTCACAAGCAACAGTGCCAGAATGAGGAAGATAATCAGAGCGGTCATCGTGCGGCCTCCGCATCTTCCAGCCCGTCAACATGACCATGATCGTGATGAGCGATAGTGCCTGTGGTGAGATAGAGCCACAGCGCCTGAATAAAGCGGAAGCACATCAAGGCAGAGCCAAGCGGCACGGCGAGATAAACAATCCACATCGGCATTTCGAGATCAGCGGAAATCTGGCCGGTTTTGGAAATATGCCAGACGAAATCCGTGCCGATCCACGCCACGATACCCGTGAACAGGATACAGGCCAGAAAAGCGATAATAATCATCAGGCGCTGGTTTTTCAGTGACATACGCTCCACCAGCACATCAACGCCGACATGGATGCCAATACGCACGCCATAGGCCGCGCCGAATTTCGCCATCCACACAAACAGATAAATACAGGCTTCCTGTGCCCAGGTCAGATTGATTGATGCCAGCCAGCGATAAAAGCTGCGGGCATAGCCCTGCAATTCGGCATAATCATTAGCACGTGCCCAGGACAGCACATCGGCAACCAGCCCGATAGAATAACGGTGAGCAACCGCGACAAAGATCAGCACAACGGCCGCTGCAATCAAAAAAGACAGCAATATTTCTTCAAAGCGGTCGAGGATACGCAACACCATAGGATGCTCCTCATGTGAGGGCGCACCGCTTTTCGGTGCTCCGTCTTGTTAATTATGAGCGCAAAAAACCAGCCGTGATAA
>NZ_ANNO01000106.1:0-8938 GCF_000409565.1 Pseudochrobactrum sp. AO18b | reverse complement strand
GGCAGACCCGCTGCGATCGGAGAAACTCCGGCAGCGGGGCTTGAGAGGATTACTCTTTCATACCGACGGCTTCATAAACCTGCTTAATCAGGTCTGCGCCTACGCGGTCAGCCATTTCAGTATGCACAGGCTTGAGCGCTGCAACCCATTCTTCACGCTCTTCCGGTGTCAGTTCGTAGAATGTGGTCGTACCGGCCGCCTTCATTGCCGCCAGAGAATCGTCATTTTCTTTCTGGGCGATTTCGTTGGCAAAGGCAGTTGATTCAGCCATGGCTTTATCAAGCTGGGTGCGCACATCTTCCGGCAGGCCTTCCCAGAACGCCTTATTGACGATCACCGCATAGCCCAGATAGCCGTGGTTTGAGACCGTGGCATGTTTCTGCACTTCATGCATTTTCTGGGTATACATATTGGACGGCGGGTTTTCCGTACCGTCCACAACGCCGGTCTGCAAAGCCTGATAGACTTCGGAGAAAGCCAGAACCTGCGGCACGGCACCCAGCGCCTTCATCTGTGCTTCCAGAATTTTGGAAGACTGAATACGCATTTTCAGACCAAGGAAATCATCCGGCACATGCAGCTGGCTGTTTGCCGACATCACTTTGAAGCCGTTATCCCAATAGGCCAGACCTTTGATGCCCTTGGCATCCAGCTTGTCGAGCAGCGCACGGCCAACCGGACCATCGGTGATTTTGCGCAGATCATTATAGTCTTTCATAATGAACGGCAGATCGAAAACTTCAAATTCACGTACGCCGAGCGGGCCGAATTTTGCCAGAGACGGTGCCAGCATCTGCACAGCGCCAAGCTGCAGGGCTTCCAGCTCTTCTTTATCCTTGTAAAGCTGCGAGTTCGGATAGACCTCGACCTTCACTTTGCCTTCAGTGTAGGATTCAGCGAGTTCCTTGAACTTTTCGGCGGCTTTGCCCTTTGGTGTATCAGGTGCCACAACATGGCTGAATTTAATGGTAATTGCCTGCGCAAGCGCAGTTGTGCTCACACCAAAAGCGAGAATTGCAGCAAGACCGGCAGTTGTAAGAAATTTCATTGAGAGGCCCTCCCAAGCCTGCATCTGTCAGTAAAACATTCCGGCGGATAAACCGGCACGGGCTCCAAACGGAGTAAAAATCAGATAAAATCCTTAAAAGGAGTAGAGCCTCAATTCTATTGTGGAATACCACAGTATTTCTATTGTGGTTTACCACAGGCATAACTTCGTGCAGACAAGAGGTTATGCTTATAAAGCATAGTGAGGATATTCAGACGAGCGCATGAAATTTCGTCATACAGCAGCAAATCCGCAAGACAACAGCCAGAGTCTCTCCGGCTTCCGCGCATCTGTGCGTGATTATACGCTGGCTATTCCCCTGCTCGCTATCCTACTGATTGTGACCCTGATCGTTGCGCTGATTTGGATGACCTCGCGTGATAACCAGTCAGAAACGGAGAAAAAACTCACAACTGACGCGCTTTGGGTTGAGCAATATCTGCGTTTTCAGCTGCAAACCTTTGAGACAGAATTACGCGATCTCGGGGCAGATATCGAACGCGATCCGCAGCAGAAAGACACGATCAGAACCAAGGCTCAGCATCTGGTTTCCATCCATTCGGAATTCATCGATATCAGCTGGTTCACGCCGGACGGCCAATTGCTGGAAAGCGCACCACCCGGTCTCAATGTTATCGCCGACTATAAGCCGGCACTGGCCGAGCATAGCCGCCTGTTCGGCAAGCCAGTTTATTCCTCACCCCGCCATACGAGCGAAGGCTGGGTGGTCGATATGGTGGCACCAGTTTACAATAATAACCGTTCCGCAGGCACAATCTGGGTCATCATCTCACTGGACAGGCTGCTCTCGCGCAATGTGCCCTGGTGGGTTGCAGGAAAATATCAGGTCTCGCTCACAGATTCCGGCGGCGATCCCCTGATCTCAAAATCCAGCATCATGCCGACCAACGATCAGGCGCGTCACACGATTTCTTTTGATCCACCGCTGACCGGCACCTATATCACTGTCACGCCCTATCAGAGCCGTGCCGCCATCGGCCCGATTGTCATTTCCGCCGCCATTATCGGCCTGACCATTCTGGTGATTATCAATCTCTGGATGGCCTATCGCCAGAACCGGCGCAGAGCCGCAGCTGAGCACGCTTTGCGCACCGAATATGCATTCCGGCAGGCGATGGAAAACTCCCTGACCATCGGCATGCGTGCCCGTGACCGCGACGGACGCATTATCTATGTGAATCCGGAATTCTGCCGCATGGTCGGCTATGAGGAGAAACAGCTGATCGGCATGATGCCGCCGCATCCCTATTGGGCACCGGAAATCATGTCGGAAGGTATTCAGCGCCAGAATGATATGCGCAGTACCGGTATTGCCCCGCGTGAATTTGAAACACGTTTCATCCGGCCTGATGGCAAGCTGATTGATATTCAGGTCTATGAAGCCCCGCTGATTGATGCGGATGGCACCCATATCGGCTGGATGGGTTCGCTTGTTGATGTGACCGAGAAAAAGAAACTGGAAGAAGCCCGCCAGACGGAAGCTGAAAAACTTCAGCATAATGCCCGCCTGATTACGATGGGAGAAATGGCCTCCACACTGGCACATGAGTTGAACCAGCCTTTGGCCGCCATTACCAGTTATGCGACCGGCAGTCTCAATCTGCTGCAATCAGGCACGGTACAGCCGGTTGATCTGACCGGAGCCTTGCAAAAACTCTCCGATCAGGCACAGCGCGCCGGTACAATTGTCCACCGTGTGCATGATTTTGTGCGCAAGCGCTCCGTAACGCCGGAGCAGCATGACCTGCGCAAAATTTTGCAGGATGCTGCCAGTTTTGTCAGTAGCGATATTATCAAGGGTGGTGGGCATATCGATATGCGCCTGCCCGATGCGCCGGTAGCCGTGCGCGCTGATGCGGTGCTGATCCAGCAGGTTTTGCTGAACCTGATCCGCAATGCCCGCGAGGCAGCCGCAGGCCTGCCGCGTAACCGGCAGAAATTACATATCAGCCTTGAGAGTGATGAGCATGAAGCCGTTATCACCATCACCGATCACGGGCACGGTATTCCGGAAGGTATGGAGAATGAGATTTTCACGCCCTTTATCTCATCAAAATCGGAAGGCATGGGCATGGGGCTGCCGATCTGCCGTTCCATTCTGGAATCGCACAAAGGCCGCTTATGGTTGCAGGCAACACCTGACAGGCAAGGTGCCAGCTTCTGTCTTTCTTTACCGCTAAGCACGCAGGAAATCACGCAATGACCGTCCATATTGTTGATGATGATGAAGCCATTCGCGATAGCCTGTCATGGCTGTTTCGCTCCCGTGGTGTGGGCGTTGTCACATGGCCGTCCGGCGAGGCTTTTCTGCAAAACTGGTCGCCGGATCTTCAGGGCTGTATTCTGCTGGATATGCGGATGGACGGCATGTCCGGTCTTGAGGTTTTCGACAAGCTCATCAAGCTTCATGCCCGTCAGCCGGTAATTTTTCTGACCGGACATGGTGATATTCCGCTGGCCGTGGAATGTTTGAAACAGGGTGCGGCGGATTTTCTCGAAAAGCCCTTCAATGATAATAATCTGGTCGACAGGGTTCTTGCTGCCCTGCACAAAGCAAAAGAGCGTGCCGCCTCAGACCGCCAGCGCGATGAATTGCGGCGCAAACGCACCCAGCTTTCGCCGCGCGAGAATGAAGTCCTGTCGATGATATTGGAGGGTCTGCTCAATAAGCAGATTGCCGACAGGCTGGAGATCACCATCCGCACTGTTGAAGTGCATCGCGCCCATATTATGGAGAAAATGGGTGCGCGTAATGCCGTGGAACTGGCGCGCCTGATCAGTTTCAGCGAACAGGATTAACCGGCAGAGCATGTAAACTCTGCCGGTCTGAATTTTATGCATAAATAATCAGCAGATCCTTGGCATCAATCTGCTCTCCGGCGCGTACCAGCACTTCTGCCAGCACACCGTCCCGCTCGGCATGAAGGGCGGTCTCCATCTTCATCGCCTCAATCGACAGCAAGACATCTCCGGCTTTCACACTTTGTCCGCTCACCACCGCCACGGTTGAAACAATACCGGGCATCGGCGCGCCGATATGGGTCTCATTGTTCAGCTCGGCTTTGCGACGGGCACCTTTGGCAGCACCGCGTGTACGATCCGGCACTTTGATACGACGCGGTTGGCCATTCAGTTCAAAGAACACTGTGACCATGCCCTGATCATCAACATCGCCCAAAGCCTGATTGCGAATAACCAGTGTCTTGCCGCGCTCGATCTCGACAAAAACCTCCTGTTCCTGCGCCAGCCCGTAGAAATAGACCGGCGTCGGCAACACGCTTGTCGGCCCGTAAAGGGTCTGCGCACCGGCAAAATCGGTGAAGACTTTCGGATACATCAGATAGGACGCAAATTCCTGATCACTGATTTTGCGCTCCAGCTTGGTTTCAATCTCTTTGCGCTCCACCTCCAGATCAGCCGGTTGCAGCAACGCACCCGGCCGCTCTGTAAACGGCTTCTCACCCTTCAGCACTTTGGCCTGCAAATCCTTCGGCCAGCCTGCGGGCGGCTGCCCGAGATCACCACGCATCATCGACACTACGGAATCTGGGAACGCAATATCCTTGGCCGGATTGGTCACATCATCCGTTGTCAGATCCTGACTGACCATCATCAGCGCCATATCGCCGACCACTTTGGAAGACGGCGTGACTTTAACAATATCGCCGAACATCAGGTTTACATCGGCATAGGCCTGCGCCACCTCATGCCAGCGGCTCTCCAGCCCCAATGAGCGTGCCTGCTCCTTCAGATTGGTGAATTGTCCGCCCGGCATTTCATGCAGGTAAACTTCCGAGGCAGGGCCTTTCAGGTCACTCTCAAACGCTGCATATTGATTGCGTGCCGCCTCCCAATAGAAAGAAATCCGGCGGATCGAAGCCGGATCAAGCTGCGGATCGCGCTCACTGCCCGCCAGTGCTTCAACAATCGAGCCGAGGCAAGGCTGTGAGGTATTGCCAGACAAGGCATCCATCGCCGCGTCAACAACATCCACACCGCTCTCCACTGCCGCCAGTACCGTTGCCGCCGCAATACCGGACGTATCATGCGTATGGAAATGGATCGGCAGATCAGTCTCCTGCCGCAAGGCCGTGAAGAGTTTGCGTGCCGATTGCGGCTTCAGCAACCCCGCCATGTCTTTAATGGCGATGATATGCGCTCCGGCCTTTTCAACCTCACGCGCCAGTTTCAGATAATAATTCAGGTCATATTGCGGGCGCGCTGCATTCATCAAATCGCTGGTATAGCAGATCGCTGTCTCGCAAAGCTTGCCCTCTTCCAGCACGGCATCCATCGACACGCGCATATTCTCAACCCAGTTGAGACTGTCAAAGACGCGGAACAGATCAATGCCGCCACGTGCTGCTTCACGCACAAATTGCGTCACCACATTATCGGGATAGCTCTTATAACCCACGCCATTGGCACCGCGCAGCAGCATTTGCAGCAGCAGGTTCGGTGCGCCATCACGCACCTTGCTCAGACGCTCCCACGGATCTTCTGTCAAAAAGCGCATGGAAACATCAAAAGTCGCACCGCCCCAGCATTCCAGAGAAAACAGGTTCGGCAGCAGGCGCGCATAGGTTTCCGCAATCTGCGCAATATCATAGGTACGCATACGCGTGGCGAGCAAAGACTGATGCCCGTCCCGCATGGTCGTATCGGTTACCAGCACCCGCTTTTGCTCACGCATCCATTGTGCAAATTTCTGCGGCCCCAACTCTGCCAGTTTTTGACGGGTGCCGTGCTGAATATCCCCATCAGGCACATAAGGCACTTTTGGTGCGGCCGCATTCATATCCGGCAAGGCACGGCCTTTGGTTTCCGGATGACCATTGACCGTAACATCAGCAATATAGGTCAGAAGTTTGGTCGCGCGATCCTGTCGTTTCACATGCTCGAACAATTCCGGCGTCGTATCAATAAATCGCGTAGTATATTCGTTACTGCGAAATTTCGGATGCGTAATAATCGCTTCCAGAAAGGTCAGATTGGTCGACACACCGCGGATACGAAACTCCCGCAAAGCACGATGCATACGCAGGATCACCTCTTCCGGTGTCGATGCCCATGCGGTCACTTTCTCCAAGAGCGGGTCATAATAGCGGGTGATGAATGCACCGGAATAGGCGGTACCGCCATCCAGACGAATACCGAAACCGGTTGCCCCGCGATAAGCCGTAATCCGCCCATAATCCGGAATGAAATTCTGCTCCGGATCTTCCGTCGTGATGCGGCATTGCAATGCATGACCGCGCAGAACAATCTTGCTCTGCTCCGGCACACCGGATTCCGGCGAGCCGATAGCTGCGCCTTCCAGAATACGGATTTGCGCTTTGACAATATCAATGCCAGTGACTTCTTCCGTCACCGTATGCTCCACCTGAATGCGCGGATTGACCTCGATGAAATAAAATTTCCCTGATGTCACATCCATCAGGAACTCGACCGTCCCCGCCCCGATATAATGGGTGGCGCGGGCGATCTTCAGCGCATAATCGGCCAGTTCCTGACGCTGCGCATCATTGAGGTAAGGCGCCGGTGCACGTTCCACCACCTTCTGATTACGCCGCTGCACGGAACAATCACGTTCAAACAGATGCACGGCATTGCCATGGGTATCGCCGAGAATCTGCACTTCCACATGGCGCGCATGTTCAATGAGTTTTTCGAGATAGACCTCATCCTTGCCGAAAGCGGCTTTGGCCTCGCGTTTGGCTTCCATGACCTCACGCGCCAGATCTTTGGCCTCGCGAATGGCACGCATACCACGACCGCCGCCGCCCCATGAGGCTTTGAGCATCAGCGGATAACCGATGCTATCAGCAATCTTGCGCACCTCATCCATATCCTCCGGCAGAGGATCGCTGGCAGGCACCACCGGCACACCGACCTCAACGGCCAGATTGCGTGCCGCAACTTTATTGCCGAGGCGGCGCATCGTATCGCCTTTCGGACCAATGAAAATAATGCCGTTCTCAGCGCAGGCATCGGCAAATTCAGGGCTCTCTGACAGCAGACCATAGCCCGGATGAATGGCATCGGCACCGGAGAGCTTGGCAACGCGGATTACTTCATCAATTGAGAGATAGCTTTCAATCGGCCCCAGATCACGCTGCAGATGCGGGCCGCGCCCGACCTGATAACTTTCATCGGCTTTGAAGCGATGCAATGCAAGTTTATCTTCCTCTGCCCAGATCGCCACGGTTTTCATGCCCAGCTCATTTGCAGCGCGGAATACGCGGATAGCAATTTCAGAGCGGTTTGCGACAAGAATTTTATGGATAGGCAAAGCAGGTCTCCCTCACTGCAAAACTAGAGCGCCGTGTGCCAGACTTGGCACACAAAGATCGCTCTAACACTTTAAAATTAGAGCATAATTTTACCTTAAACTGATCCAAGTTTAAGGAATTATGCTCTATATTGACACATGCCGGTCGTTCCCGTGACCGGCAAAATTCCGCCTGCATACTGATCGTTTTTTTTGTGAAAGAACAGCGAAAATACGTCTTAAAATAACAATGCCCGACACAAGTGCCGGGCATTACTGAACCAATTATTCCAAAGTATTAGACCTCTTTTCAAGAAAGAGAATACTATTCTAATTCTGAAATAATTCCCTGATTTCAGGAATTATTTTTTCTGGAAATAATTATATTTTCCGTCGTCGCCTTTGCGCCATTCAAACATGACATAAGGCGAAAGATTCGGATCGCCCTTTTCATCATAGGAAATTTCGCCGAGAACCGTCTTGAACGGACCTTTTTCCTTCATGGCTGTCGCAACAGTCATAGGATCATTGGTACCGGCAGCCTTTGCCGCCGCAGCCAGAGACTGCACTGCCGCATAGGAATAGAAAGTATAGGCTTCCGGCTCAAATCCGGCATCACGGAATTTCTTGATCAGTTCAGCATTGGCCGGATCTTCACGCGGATCAGGGCCGAAAGTATTCAGCACACCGGCAACCGCATCACCGGCAATCGAAGCCAGTTCGTTGGACACAATACCGTCACCGGAAATGAACTGCGCCTTCAGATCCTGATCGCCCATCTGACGGATAATCAGACCGGCTTCCGGATGCAGACCACCCCAGTAGATAACCGTAACACCGTCACGCTTCAGCTTGGCGATCAGCGCGGAATAGTCTTTTTCACCGACATTCACGCCTTCATAAACTGTCTCTTTCAGACCCAGTTCATTCATCGCGTTCTTGGTGGCGTCTGCAAGTCCCTGACCATAAGGGGTTTTGTCATGAACAATTGCGATTTTACCGTCTTTGAAATTATCGACGATATATTTGGCGGCAGCGATACCCTGATTGTCATCGCGGCGGCAGGTACGGAATGTATTCCAGAGACCACGATCGGTATAAACCGGATTGGTTGTGCCCGGTGCAATCGCAAGAATACCGTTTTCGGCATAAACTTCCGAAGCCGGAATGCTTACGCCCGAATTAAAGTGACCGATGACAAATTGCACACCATCAGCAGCAAATTTATTGGCAACGGACATGCCCTGCTTGGGATCAGAAACATCATCGCCATAAACAAGAACGATCTTTTCGCCGTTCAGACCGCCTTCTGCATTCACAACTTCAACAGCTGCTTCCACACCGTTTTTAATCTGTGCGCCATATGCGGCACCACCGCCCGTCAGAGGTGCACCAACACCGACCAGAATATCGGCCCATGATGAACCGCTAAAGGCCAGCATTGCAGACAGTGCAACACCGCAGAACAGAGACTTCTTCATATTTCCTACTCCCGTGAATATGCTCAAAAACTGACAAAAAGCAGATTTTGAGGTCGCCGGAACACCGGCATTTTTCTGTCGGAATGAGACATCCGGCAGAATTTCTTTCAACAGTTC